>JANNFT010000470.1:0-2050 GCA_031380185.1 Pseudomonadota bacterium | reverse complement strand
ACCGGCCTCGCCGACGGCTCGCGCCTGGCGAAAGATCACACGAGGATCGAAGCGATGGGCGACCTCGATGAACTCAACTGCGCACTGGGCTTGCTGCTCAGCGAACCACTGCCGCCGCGTACGCGGGAGCAACTGACCCTGATCCAACATCGCCTGTTCGATTTAGGCGGTGAACTCGCCATTCCCGGTTGCGCCAGCGTGACTGCGCAACATGTCAGCGAATTGGAGCAATGGTTGGATGTTGAAAACGACACACTGCCATCGCTCAAAGAATTCATCTTGCCGGGCGGCTCGCGTTCGGCAAGTCTCTGTCATGTCGCGCGAACCGTGTGCCGGCGCGCGGAACGACGGCTGGTGACTCTCGCGCAGACAGAATCGGTTTCCCCTCACAGCAGGCGTTATCTGAATCGGCTATCGGATTTATTGTTCGTGCTGTGCCGCGTTTTGAATCGACACCACGGCGTTGACGATGTGTACTGGATCAAGCAAACATCTGCTTAGCGCAGCTTTGCGTATAAGGCTTATGAGATTTAATACGCCAATCACCCATGACCAACGCCGATCCCTTGGTTGAATTGCTTGCTGCCGCCGGGCACCGCGATCAGCGCGCGTTTGCGCGGTTGTACGAGCTCAGTTCGGCGCGCTTATTCGGCGTTGCGCTCAAGTTGTTGCGCCGCCGCGATTGGGCGGACGAAGTGTTACAAGAAGCGTTTGTTAATATTTGGCAACATGCGGGCGAATACAATAGTGCGTTGGCGGCGCCGCTAACTTGGATGACGACCATCGTGCGCAATCGATGTCTGGATTGGCTTCGCCGTCCGCAAAAAGAAACGACCAGCGACGATGAATCGTTGTTTGAATCGATTCCCGATGATGCCCTCGGCCCATTGGAACAGTTGGTGCAAAGTTCGGTGACGAAAAGCATCTTTTCCTGTCTGCAGCGACTGGCCGCACGCGAACGCCAGACCGTCGTGCTCGCCTTCCTCCATGGCCTAACTCATTCTGAATTGGCGGAACATTTGAAGGAGCCGCTTGGAACCGTTAAGACCTACGTCCGGCGCGGGTTGGCGCAATTGAAGGACTGCCTTCAAGCATGAATTACCGCAATCCACAATTGCGTGACCGGCTCGCAAGCGAATACGCCCTCGGCACGTTGCATGGGCCGGCACGCAAACGGTTCGCGCGATTACTGCGAGATGACGCGGACCTAAGCCGTACCGTATTGGAATGGCAGGAACGCCTGGCGCCGATCGCGCAAGCGGTGGCGCCGGTGAACCCACCGAAGCGCGTATGGCGCAAAATCGAGCAGCGCATTCAGCGCTTGCAGCCGCAAACCCGCTGGTTCGATTCGCTCAATTTCTGGCGCAGCTTGGCCTTGTTCGCAAGCAGTTTTGCCTTTGCGTTACTGCTATTTTTCGGTTTTGCACCGCAACGTGATGCGGCCCCGACCTATGTCGCCGTGCTCGCCGATTCGACGCACCAACCGGTTATGACCGTCAGGTACACGCGCGGTAATCGTGAACTGGAAATCAATATCATTCACGCGCCGGACCTTGCCGCCGACCGCTCACTCGAGCTTTGGTCATTGCCCAAGGGCGGCGCACCGCAATCTCTAGGCCTCATTGCCGCGTCCGGCGCCATCAAATTGAAGCTGGCGGCGCAATCCGCAAGCACAATGCCGGATATTCCCGCCTTGGCGGTGAGCTTAGAACCGAAAGGCGGATCGTCTACCGGCGCGCCGAGCGGGCCGGTGCTTTATTCCGGATCGTTGCTGAAAATTTAGACCAAAAGATAGCGCCAATTTTTGCAGATTTTAGGAATCGATCAGTCACGATAATGTATAAAAAAAGCCATGACGAATCATGGCTGTATATTGGCGTCCCCAGGGGGATTCGAACCCCCGTTACCGCCGTGAAAGGGCGATGTCCTAGGCCTCTAGACGATGGGGACTTAGGACTATTTTCGCAATCAGGATTATGCGAGCGCGAAAGTCCGGAATTCTATCACAGTAAATCAATAGCTTGAAGTAATTTCACCGCCTGCTCGCGAG
>JANNFT010000469.1:0-4274 GCA_031380185.1 Pseudomonadota bacterium | reverse complement strand
GCGGCCCTCTTCTCCCCGAACACCGGCGTCATCTCCGCCCGGCTGCATGGCGTCGAGACCATCCGTGAATTTATCGCCGGCGCCGCGGTGACCTTGATCTTGGATTGCCCCTTCTTATTGATTTGTGTTGCTTTGATGTTTACCTATAGCGTCAAGCTTACCTTGATCGTATTGGCTATCTTGGCGGTGATTGTCCTGTTGAGTATCGCCGTGGCGCCAATCTTTCAAAGTAAGCTCAGCCAACAGTTCTTGCTCGGCGCGCGCAATGAAGCCTTCGTCACCGAATATGTGTCGGGCCTGGAAACCGTCAAAAGCTTACAGATGGAACCGCAACTGCGTTCCACGTACAGTGGTTATCTCGCCACTTACTTGCAAGCGGGATTCGAGATGAAGCAAACCGCCAACACCTACAATGTTGTTGCTGGTTTCTTGGAGCAATTGATGACCATGTCGATCTTGTTGGTCGGCGCGTATACGGTGATGACTCAAACGGGCGCTGAAGCATTCACCATCGGTATGCTGGTGGCATTTCAGATGTTTGCCGGCAAGCTCAGTCAGCCGGTAATGCGCCTGGTCGGGCTGTGGCAGCAGTTTCAGCAGGCGAGCTTGGCAGTGAATCGCCTGGGCGATCTGATGAACGCGCCGACGGAGCCGTACAGCTTAACGCCGAGTCGGGTGATGGACGGCCAAGGCAAGATCGAATTCCAAGACGTGGCCTTCCGTTATGGCGAAGACCGGCCGTTCCTCTTCAAGAATCTCAACATCACCATTGAACCCGGCCAGGCGATCGCGCTGATGGGGCCCAGTGGCTGCGGTAAGAGCACCTTGGCGAAGCTACTACAAGGTTTTTATCAAACCACGGATGGCCAGATCAAGATCGACGGTACGAATATCCGAAACATGAGTGCCAATGAGTTGAGAAGCTACTTTGGTGTGGTGCCGCAGGAGACTGTCCTATTTTCCGGCACGATTTACGAGAACCTCATTCTCGCCAATCCGCATGCGACCTTTGACGAGGTGGTGCATGCCTGCAAGATGGCCGAGGTGCATCGGGTGATTGAAGAATTGCCGCAAGGCTATCAGACTGAGATCGGCGAACGCGGCGCGGGGTTGTCAGGTGGGCAGAAGCAGCGCATCGCCATTGCCCGAGCGTTACTGAAGCAGCCGAAGATTCTGATCTTCGATGAGGCGACAAGTAATCTGGATCAACAGACGGCGGAGCATTTCGCTAAGACCATCAATGGACTGAAAGGGCAAGTCACGATGTTGTTTATTACCCATGCGTTGCCGAAGAATTTGCAGATAGACGAAGTCATTCAAATAGGCGCTAAACCCAGTCAAGATGGCCAACACCTCGCAGTTGTCAGTGGGGCGATTGCCAAATGAAACCCAAGCACCCACGAAGCCAAAGGATAGGTAAATGAACCGCACCCCTTTTCTTGTCGCCTATATCCTCTTGGCGCTATTGTTTAGTAGTCCCGTCACGCCGTGGAACCCGGCCTTCTTGGCCTTGCGGTTCGCCGTCAACGGGATAGCGGCGCTGGCGAACCCAACGACATGGCTCGCGATCACCGGGTCGATTGCGCTCATCAGCGTAGCTATCCTTCGTGGTCAACGCGTCGGCAGACGTTGGCTTAAGTGGTTGCCCATTGCGGCGCTGCTGATTGCCCTCGCGCCATTTCTTATCGGCCTCATTAATGGACGGAATACATCACCTGCCGGTGCCTTCGGCCTTCTGGATTACTTGTTGATCGCGTTTGCAATCGCATCATCACTCGCGCCTGTGATCTTGCACGCCTTATGCGCAACGTTTGGCGGTCAGCGTGATCCGAATATAGAGACCGAACCCGCATCACATACCACTACGCGCCGACGCTAACGCTAACCGCAGGTGTCACTTCTTCGAATTCCTTCATGGAGAACTACCGATGCTCAGACTACTCACTCGATTTACCCTCGTCCTCGGCGCGCTTGGCACGTTGCCGGCCTGCTCCGACATGATCAGTTGGCAAGAAGAGGTTAAGCTCAATGACGGACGGGTGATCATCGTCACCCAAAAGCGGCGTTGCGATGGCGCATACAACGGAGACAGCTACAGCAAGTGCATCGCTCGCGAAGCCTGGGTCACTTTCAAGCTGCCTGAATTTGGGAAAGCAGAAATTACCTGGAACGCGCGGCTCAAGCCAAGAGTGCTAAACATGCACCAAGGCCAACTGTATATGGTTGGCGTGCCGCCCACCGAGCGGGAGTTTGATTTCTACGGCAAGCCGCAGCCGTACTACCTAGGCTTCCGGTTCGAGCGCGGTGACTGGCTACAGATTGCCTTCAAGGAAATTCCCGAGTCAGTCTACGACACAAACTTACTAATCGATTTACCGTCTAGAAATTCTAAATTTATCAGCATTGGCCAAAAAAACGAAGAAACCAGATCTGGAGCGTATGACTTAGACGTTAAACGCCTCGACCCAAAGATTCGATGGTAGTTGACCCATCCACCTAAACCAAACACTTATCGAGAAAAAACATGGCAACCGAAAAAGACTACGCTATTTTGTCAGCTTATGTATACAACGATGCACGTGGCCCAAAGAACAGAATTACCCTGCCTTCGATTTGGGCGAAATTACCCATCTCGGCAAGCGACACGAAGAGTGGTTTTGCCGCCTTATTCACCGGCGGGTTCTCTGCTGGTGCGTTCAGAAACAAAGCCACGGGCGAAATCGTGGTGGCCTACAAGGGCACTGACTCGTTCGAATTCGGCCAAACCGCAACCGATTGGCTTGAGGCGAACGCCTTACTTGTTATTGGCGCCGGTTTCTTCTCTCCCCAACTGTATCAAGCGGCGCTGTTCTACGAGCGGGTCAAATCCGAGTCTCAGGGCGCGCCGGTTACATTCACCGGCCATTCCCTGGGCGGTGGGCTAGCCTCGATTATGGCCGTTTGGTTTAACCAACAAGCGACTGTGTTTGCCGAAGCGCCCTTTGAGGCCACGGCACTCAACCCGGTCGCGGTTGGCGATGTCTCCGCGTACCTTGCACTAAAGGGTTTCGCAGATCCCGCGCTGGCAGAGTACGTTGCCACTTACATCGCGACCTATAGTCAGCGTGAAGCCAAAGTTACCGATTATTATGTGTTGGGCGAAGCGCTCCATTCGTACCCGATAATTGCTCCGCTACCCGCCATACGCGGCGTGGATATTCCGCTTGTGGTTAATGGAAACTTGGTTAGCGGCAGTCAGCTACACTCCATGACGCTTCACGCCGCAACGATAATGGGGCCTGAATTGCAAAAGGCGAGCGTGTTATTGCCAAATTTGCTGCCCGGGATTTTTGACGAGGGACTGTACTATCGTGAAGCGGGTCTTGATCAGCGTGATTTTCTTACCACGTTGCTCAATGATCAGATTCGGCTAGGCTACGATGCGCCGAATGGCTTGCTGTCTCGATTTTCGTTAGATATACAAAAAATCGTCAACTCGGGCGTGGTCAGCTACGACCCGCTCAACAAAGCGTTGATTGCCGCGGCAATCGAAGACTACTACTTCATGCAATCCGGTTTCACTAAAGAATTCTTCGAAGAAATCTCCGGCGGCCTAAAGTTCGACCTACGCGACATCGCCCTCAATGGCGCGAGGAGCTTGGCCATACCTCGCCTGGTAGATGCGGTTGGCGAATTGCTCAACGGGCAAGGGTCGCTCTCCTACCGAGGCGCACTCAAAACCTCTCAAGTTTGGTACTTGCAAGCCGGCGACGACGGAATGACCGTCAACGGCAGCGCAGAAAATGAAGCGGTGCTCGGGGGCACTGAGGCTGACACGCTTGACGGTGCTGCCGGGAACGATTTTTTACTTGGCGGGCTCGGCGGCGACACGCTCGAAGGCGGCAGCGGGGATGATGACCTTAGCGGCGGGGATGGCGACGACACCGTGATCGGCGGCGAGGGGGATGATGTTCTGTTCGGCGGCGAAGGATCCGACACCTACAAATACACCACCGGCGACGGCCGCGACACAATCAAAGACATCGATGGAATGGGTTCTATCTTGTTTGATGGTCAAGCCTTAAATGGCGGCAAAAAACTCGAAGAAGGTGTTTACCAATCGGACGATAAAAAATATAGCTACATGTTCACAGGCGACCTCTCTAGCGGCGGAACGCTCACCATCAACGACAGCATTATTGTTGAGGATTTCAAGAATGGTGATTTGGGTATCACGCTCAATGAACCGGATACGCCGCCCGACCCGCCTGCGCCACCAACGACAATGAGGTGGG
>JANNFT010000407.1:0-11118 GCA_031380185.1 Pseudomonadota bacterium | reverse complement strand
CCGCCTTCTACGGCGTCGGTCGCGAGCGAACGCGCCTTAAAAAAACGCGCGGCCCAGAGCCATTTATCGATGCGCACCGATTCGTGCGCGGCGGCCGGTTCAGTCAAGTTTGACAGAATGCAGCGTCATCGGCAGTTGCGACGAAGTATCGAACTCGCAGCCGGCACGAATGCCGATGGTGGCGATTTCTTCCGCGCTTAGATTTTGATCGAAGGCAGTGTACATGGCGCCGAGTGCGTAGTCGCGGCCGGTGCCGATAGCCCAAAAACGCTGATGCTCGAACACTTCGCGCATCGAATACACGGCAAAAATTCCAGTGCGATTGGCGATCAGCGCCATGAGTTGGCTCGATTCGTACGGATCGTCGTCTTCTTCTTTCGGATTGAGATAATGCTCATCCTTCAACACCGGATGAATCTTGCGGAAGCTTTCGAAAATCGCCAGGCGGCCATCGAAAGACAGATCGGGCGTGCGCTTCAGCAGACTTTCCATTACCAATTGGTGCGCCGCACTGCCGGCGAGACCAAAATAGGTGTCGCCGTGTTTCACGATTTTTTCCCAGGCGCGGTCGTAATCGGGTGTCAGCCTGGTGCCGCCGAACGTCGTAAGCGAGTCGCCGGCGATGACGGCGGCGCCATTTTTTCGAACGACAACCAGTGTGGTCATTAGTGTAATTTTATCTGAGGTTGAGTACGTCGCGCGATGAGCCGCCCGACGGTATCCAGGGCGGTTTTGCCAAATCCATGTAATGCCAGCAAATGCAGTTTGTACAGCGACACATACATAAACCGCGCGAACAAACCTTCAATCAGTATACTCCCGCCGGTCAGGCGGCCCATTAAATTACCCACCGTGCTGTATTCCCCGAGCGAGACCAGTGAGCCGAAGTCCCGGTATCGATATTCTTTTAGTGGCCTGTCGCCAAGACGGCTGTTCAAGTTGGCGGCCATTAACGCCGCCTGCTGGTGTGCCGCTTGCGCCCGTGGCGGGACGTTGCCGTCCTTTCCCGGCCAGGGGCATGCGGCGCAATCGCCAAAAGCAAAAATATTATCGTCGCGCGTGGTTTGCAACGACGGTTTCACGATCACTTGATTATTGCGCGTCGTCTCGAGACCATCGATGCTCGCCAAAAAATCCGGCGCTTTAATTCCAGCCGCCCATACCACTAAATCGGCGGGAACATGTTTGCCGCCCTTGGTGTCGACACCGTGGATGCTGACCTTTACGACCGGATCGCCGGTCAAAACTTGCACGTCGAGTTTTTCCAATTGCTTCAACGTCGCTTCCGACAAACGTTCCGGCAAGGCCGGCAATACCCGCGCTGCTGCTTCGATGATGGTTATGCGGACATCGCGATCAGGCATCACTTGATCGAGGCCATAGGCGGCGAGTTGGCGCGTGCTGTAATGCAATTCCGCCGCGAGTTCCACACCGGTGGCGCCAGCGCCGATGATCGCGATGTCAAGCTTGTGCGAAATCATCGGCGCGCGCGAATGGGCGCGGATAAAGGCATTAATCAAGCGGCGATGAAATTTTGCGGCGTCGTATTGGCTTTCCAACGCGATGGCGTGTTCTTTTGCGCCGGGCGTGCCGAAATCGTTGGCGAGGCTGCCGACGCACAGCACCAAGGTATCGTATGCCAAGCTGCGCGCAGCGCTGAGTTCAATGCCGCGATCATCCAAAATCGGGCTGAGTTGAATCTGTTTTTCGGCGCGATTGAGGCCGACCATTTCGCCCAGCAAGAAACGAAAATGATGCCAATGGGCTTGCGCCAGATATTCCAACTCGTGTTCCGGCATGCCGCTGGTGCCCGCGGCGATTTGATGTAGAAGAGGCTTCCAAACGTGCGTCGGACTTTTATCCACCAGGGTTATTTCCGCTTGTTTGCGTTTGCCGAGCGTGTCGCCGATTTTGGTGGCGAGTTCGAGGCCGCCGGCGCCGCCACCAACGATGACAATGCGGTGAGGTTGATTTGCGCTCATGCTGATTGATAATTTTCCCTGATTTAACAAGTAATTATAACATTCTCCCGAGATCGGTTGCGGCGCTATGGTGACGAATGGCGCGGCTAGCGGGGACTTTTGCCAATGACCAATGCCTGAAGGCCCAATCCCAGAGCGGCTCCTGGCTCGATTGCCGCAATTCCACCGGCGGGTTTTGACCGAGGAAAGTCAGCGCGTCGAACAACGGGCGGGTCGGATTTTTTGCATCGATCGGCGTCGCTAAGGTTTGCTTGGAAAGCTTTTCTCCGGCACGGTTCGTCGCGACGGGCACGTGTCCGTAGCTCGGCGTGGGATAGCCGAGCAGGCGTTGCAAATAAATTTGCCGCGGCGTTGACGCCAAAAGATCGGCGCCGCGAATAATTTCCGTGATGCGTTGCGCTGCATCATCGACGATCACTGCGAGTTGATACGCGATGATGCCGTCGGCGCGGCGCAACACGAAATCACCGATCTCGGTAGCCAGATTTTGTGTGATGGATTTTTGGATCAGGTCGGTGAATTCAACGTTCGTGTCGTCGACGCGGACCCGCACCGCACGAGCGATTCGCCCCGCCGTCAAGCCGTTGCGACAGGCGCCGGGATAAACCGGTCCTTCGATGCCGAGCAAGGACGAGTCGGCGATTTCCCGTCGTGAACACCCGCAGGGAAAAGTGGCGCCTTGCGCCGTTAATTGTTGCAGCGCCGTTCGATAGAGTTCGTCGCGCCGGCTCTGATAAATCACCGCGCCGTCCCACTTAAAACCGAATGCTTCCAACGTACGCAGAATATCATCCGCGGCGCCGGAAATATTGCGCGGCGTATCGATATCGTCGATGCGCACCAGCCACTCGCCGCCGGCGTTCTTCGCTTGCAGATAACTGCCGACCGCCGCGACCAGCGATCCAAAATGTAGCGGCCCACTGGGCGAAGGTGCAAAGCGGCCGCGGTATTTTTTTTCAGACGAGTCTGTCACAACGTGTCCAGCGTTTTGAGTTCACGTAAAATGATAACCAACAACGGAGGAATCGACATGGCTAAAGTTTTATTGGTGACCGGCGGTAGCCGGGGAATCGGCGCGGCGACGGCCAAACTAGGCGCGGCGCGCGGTTACGATGTCTGCTTCAACTATAAATCCAATGCGGCGCTAGCGGAAGAGGTTGTGAAGGACATCCGCGCCATGGGACGCTGTGCGCTTGCCGTTCAGGCCGATACTGCTCAAGATCAAGACGTGGTGCGGCTGTTCGAGGCATGCGATCGCGAACTCGGGCCGCTGAATGCGCTGGCGAATAGCGCCGGCATCACCGGCGGCGTGGCGTTAATCGAAGACGTCAAAGCCGAGATGTTGCGCGAACTCATGGAAGTCAACATCGTCGGCTATTTTCTATGCGCGCGTGAGGCGGTAAAACGCATGTCTACATTACGTGGCGGCAGCGGCGGCGCCATCGTGAATGTATCTTCACGCGCCGCGGAACTAGGCGGTGGCAACGAATGGATTCACTACGCCGCATCGCGCGGCGCGACGGACAGTATGACCAAGGGAATGTCGGTCGAACTCGCTAAGTGGGGGATACGCGTGAACGCCGTGCAACCGGGAATCATCGATACGGACATTCAAGCCACCGGCCTACCCAACCGCATGGAAAAGGCGCTGCCGAATATTCCGATGGGTCGGGTCGGGACCGCGAACGAAGTTGCCGAGACCATATTGTGGCTGTTGTCGGAGCAAGCGTCCTACGTGACTGGCGCGATCGTAAACGTTTCCGGTGGGCGCTAGGGACGCTCCGAATAGGCGCGATTTCTCCCTTTCCCAAACGGAGGTTGGGACGGATTTTACTCGAACCTCCGTTTCAACCAACGCCCGATATTCTCGATTTCCGCGCTGGAAACCGAGTGCGCCATGGGATATTCGTGCCAATCCGCTTTGTAGCCAAGACGACCTAATTCTTTGAAAGAATTTTCCGCGATGGCAATTGGAATCACCATATCTTGATCACCGTGCGCCATGAAAATCGCAATATGGCGATTGGCGCTGCTCGCTTCAGCCGCAAGCGTCGAAACTAGCGGCAAATAGGTCGACAGCGCCAAGATGCCCGCCAATCCTAGGCTGTAGCGCAGTCCGGTCTGTAAAGCGACGGCGCCGCCTTGGGAAAAACCGGCGAGCACAATTCGATTTGCCGCGATGCCACGCGAAATCTCCCGTTCAATCAGCGCCTCGATAGCGCGCTGCGATTCGCGAATACCCGCTTCGTCGATTTTGCGTTCGACACTGCTGATTTCGATAATGTCGTACCACGCGCGCATCACGTGACCGGCGTTGATCGTCACCGGCCGTAGCGGCGCGTGCGGAAAAATAAAACGCAGCGGCAAATTGTCCGGTAAGCCGAGTTCTTTAATGACCGGAACGAAGTCGTTGCCGTCGGCGCCCAGACCGTGCATCCATATTACCGTGCCGACCGGGTCCAGGCCGGTGTTAAGTTCAATTGCCTGAAGAAGTGCGCTCATGTTGAATTGCTTTAATTGTTAGTGGATCGCTTGATCATAACGGAAGCCGTGCCGGAATCACAAGCGCGGACGATTGTGGAAACCGTCAAAACCTGATGTGTCATTCCCGCGGAGGCGGGAATCCATGGTGACGTGCAAAGCCCAAATGGATTCCCGCCTTCGCGGGAATGACAGTAGCTACTAACTGAGTGTGTTCAAACACCGAGACCGCTAAAAATCAAACTGACCGCGTAGCGTAACTGCCGATTCCTTATCGGTTTGTGTCGCGTTGCCAGGTGCCGAAGGCGTGAGCGTTATCGTGTTGCCGAAATCCGTGCGAATGTAATTCAACAAAAATCGCGTGTTCGGATTGACGATCCACTTCACTCCCACTGTCCAGGCATCGGCAACGCTGGTTGCCGTTGTGGGGATCACACCGGTGCCTGTTGTATTGCTGCTCTTGAAATCGCCTGCGTCGAATTTCGAATAACGCAACCCCAATTCCCAGGCGCCGCAGCAAACTTTACCCGGCGCGAAATTATTTTTCGGGCGAGTGCGCACGAAACGATCGCCGCGATAATTGTCCGCGTAGCGCTCACCGGTCACTAACCACGTTAAGTCGGCATAGTAGCCCGCGATGTCGCGATCGTAGGCGACGCCACCGGCACTCGTGCCGCTAAAATTTGCATGTAAATATTCTGCTTGAAGTTTGACCGGGCCCCAGGCAAATGCCGATTCCAGCGCGTAACGCGATCGATCGACCGCGTCGCCGCTAAAGCTTGCCGGCTGGAAGAACTGAATACCGCGCGCTTCGGTGCGGCCGGTCGGCGCCGCCGCTACTGGAATCGTGCCCGTTGTATACGCCGCGCCGAGGTGCAGCACGGCGTTACCCAGTCCGGCCATCTCGGCGATGTTGACGTTGAGTCGGCCAATCCAATCTTTGCCGTCGATGGTCTGGTTGGTGTCGTTGCCATTGCGGCCTTGGCCGTTGCTGTAAGCGAGGCCGTAAGACGCGCCCTTAAATGGCGAACCATGCAGCATGATTCCGCGCTCTTTTCCGGGGACCAGCGCATCGGCCATCGAGCGCTCTTGAAAGTCGGTAAAGATATCGCTGGTCATTTGTTCCAAGCCAAACGGCATCTTGAATTGGCCGATGCGAATCTGTGCCGGTTTCCACCAGCCGAGATTGAACCAAGCTTCGTCGAGGTGGGTGGTGCTGGTCGTCGCGACGCTTGCGGTTGAAGTACAAACAGGCGCGCCGCTGCTATTGGCGCCAACCGCCGTACATACCAACGCCGTCGGCCCAACGCTGTCGGCGAAATTCATCCGTACACGAAAATCGATATCGTCATAAAACCTACCTTCGACGGCCAAGTAGGCACGGCGAACGTCAAACGTGTCGGCGCCCAACGCAGCGTCTCCGAGGTACTGGCGATAGTCCGCCTCGACCCGGCCGCGCAGGCCAATCATGGTGCTCTTATCGGCAGATTCCCAGTTGATGCCATCTTTGAATTTTGCGGCGATTTCATCATTCGGTTTCACCGCTACCGCGGGTGCGGCCATAGTCGCGGCTTTCGGTTCTGCTGTTGCGGCGGCCGGCGCGGTACCGGGCGAATCCGCTTTCCCGGCATCTTTTTTGCCGGACAGGATTTCATATTCCTCGTCGTTGATTACGCCTTTGT
Source organism: Pseudomonadota bacterium (assembly GCA_031380185.1). Classification (GTDB taxonomy): domain Bacteria; phylum Pseudomonadota; class Gammaproteobacteria; order Burkholderiales; family JALYOK01; genus JALYOK01. Next base: position 4,973 of record JANNFT010000407.1, on the reverse strand, counting down.
TGCGCAAAACCTCCAATAATTGTTCCGCCGTGACAGCATTCGCCGGCGTTGCAAGGAACCAACTTGTAGCGCTAATGGCGAACGCCGCGACAAATGAAGCGCCGATTCGCGCCTTTACGCGCCCAGATAAAAATTCGATCATTATTTTTCCTTCTATTAGTTTGAACCGAGTTATTGCGGGAATTGCCTTTCACCACTAATTCTTGGCGCTGGGAAAGAACAATTGTTGGCCGTTCACTTTAAAACCGGCGATCAGTTTCTGGCCTTCTTTTGACGTAATCCAGTCGACGAATTGCTTCGCCGCGGCATGATTCACTTCGGGAAATCGCGCCGGGTTAACGGCGATGACGCCATAAGGGTTGTGCAGCGCTTGGTCGCCGGCGAACAATAAATCGAGGTCGATTTTCGTCATCAGCGCTGTGAAAGTGCTGCGGTCGGATAAGGTGTAGGCGCCGCGTTCGCTCGCCATGAACAACACCTCGCTCATGCCCTGTCCTGCGGATAAATACCAAGCGCCTTGCGGCTGAACGTTGGCCGCTTTCCATAGGATGAGTTCCTTTTTATGGGTGCCGGAGTCGTCGCCGCGAGTGACAAAGGTTTGCCCGGCGCCGGCAATGCGCTTCATCACCTCGGCAGCGGATTTCGCCTCTCGTACGCGCGCCCCATCGCTTCTCGGGCCGACGAAGACGAAATCGTTGTACATAACGTCGCGACGGTCGATGCCAAAGCCCTCGGCTACAAACTTATCTTCGTCGACGCGGCTATGCACAAACACGACGTCGACGTCACCGTTCTCGCCGAGTTTCAGCGCCTTGCCGGTTCCGACCGCGATGACGCTAACTTTGCATCTGCATTGTTCCTCAAAGACGGGAATCAAATAGTCAAATAATCCCGTGGCTTCCGTGCTGGTGGTGGACGCGATCCGCAGATCGTTGCCGGCATGGGCGCCGCTTACTGAAAATAACCACGCGGCGATGAAAATATAACGTGCTGTAGATTGGATTAAATTCATGATTGATCTTATTGACTTTGTCAAAATATATGTAAAATATTGCATAAATGGCTGACGTGATCACGCTCGCAGTATGCCTAAACAATTTTCCAAGTAAATATGTTTGAATTTGCATAATAAGATGATTCGAATCAAATTGGTGCAGCAATGGACGACCGCCAACGCCGGCGCGCTCGATCTTGATGCGCGGTTACTACCCGGGCTTGAGGCAATTCAATCGACCGGATCTATTGGCCAAGCAGCGCGAAAAATGGGGGTTTCCTACCGCTTTCTGTGGGGACTTATCCTGCGCTGGGGGGAATTGCTAGGCAGTCCCTTGGCTAAGCTCGAGCGTGGGCGCGGCGCAAAACTGACGCTGTTCGGTGAAAAACTGCTTTGGGCGGACAAGCGCATTGCCGCCCGGATGTCGCCGATGCTGGACAGCATGGCCTCGGAATTGGAACTGGAGCTACAATCGATAGTTTCCCGCGACAGCAATGTTGCGCGTATCCATGCCAGTCACGGCTTCGCGGTCGAGGTGCTGCGCGAAGAACTGGCCACTGCCGCGGTTCCGGTCGAGCTCAAATATATCGGCAGCCGCGACGCCGTCATATCGCTCGCCGACGAAAAATGCGATCTCGCCGGTTTTCATGTTCCCGTCGGCGATCTGGAAGCGCTCGCGTTGGTGCAGTTTCGTCCTTGGATCGAGCAGCCGAATTTAGTGCTGATCGAGTTAGCGACCCGGCAGCAAGGGCTGATGACCTCGAGTGACAATCCGAAGGGCATCCGTCGACTGTGCGACCTCGTTAAACCGGCTTGCCGATTCGTCAATCGGCAAGCAGGCTCGGGCACTCGCATACTGTTCGATCTATTGCTGCAACAAGAAAAACTCGATAGCGCGGAGATCGCCGGCTACGATGTCGTCGAGTATACCCACGCAGCCGTTGCCGCCTTCGTCGCCAGCGGAATGGCGGATGTGGGTTTCGGCATCGAAACCGGAGCACGACGTTTCGGACTGCATTTCATTCCCCTTACTACGGAGCGATATTTTTTTCTGTGCCGCGAAAGCAATCTGCACAGTCATCCCGTTCAAGCGGTATTGCAAATCATGCAGAGCGAGGGCTTCAAAAATAAAGTCAATCGGCTACCCGGCTACCACGCGGAAAACTGCGGCGTGATAGCGGATGCGGACCAGGTATTTCCGACTGCGGTGGGTCGATCGACGGGTAAACGAACCCGCTCGCCGGTCCGACCGCCGTGACTCTCCACAAGCCCGAAGTAGTGGGTCCGCGCCATGCTCAAAATGCGGCACCCTCCCCCTCCAATATCCGCGCGGCGCAGCCCAGCCCTTAGCGCGATCAAGGGTCATGCAATGCCCTATTCACACTCGGTCGAAAACTACGGTGACACGACGTCGCCGAACATCTCCCAGCGCCTACCGTTGAACTTGAGCAGCCGGACCTGCTCGATCGGATAATAGTCCGTCGGGCTGGTGTTGATTTTGATGCCGGGCAGAAGCATAGGGAGTTCTAAATCTTTAAGATTGGTGCACCTTCAGCATTTACTTCGCAAAGCAAGCCGGCTGCGCGCGAGCGACTGTCCCATAGGCTGAAGCCGGGCCACTATACGGTGCGGTGTTACCGATCTTAATTTTAGTATCGCTTGCCCCTGGGTCGTAGCGCTTTTCCGCGATCGCGGTCTGCCCAATGAAGAACACGAGCAGCGTAACCAAGAGTTGTCGCTTAAAGTTATCCCCCAGTGTTTTGGAAAAGAAACTTCAACACGATCTCGTTGAACTGATCCGGCGTCACAAAATGCGCTGCGTGCGGCGCGCCTACTGCCATCGCGCGAGTGATGTTGGGCACGCACTCGGCAAACTTGTCTCCGATAATACGCATCGCGGGCAAACTAATACTCCCTTCAAGGAGCAGGGTTGGGGCGCGTATCTTGCGCGCATCATCGAAGGTAAACGGCGAATAGAAAATATCCGCACATTTGAGTTCCGCTTTGAGTTCTGGCACGTTATCCAACATCACGATTTGCATCTCGGGTGATAGGCGCTCAAATGTACCGTCACCGAGTACGCCGTTGACGTATAAGCGAACGGCTTCCGCTGCATCCCCCGCAGCCATCGCCTTGATTGCCGGCTGCTCGATGTTTGCAGATAGATCATCCAATGCTGCTCTGCCGCCCTCCAATTCGAGCAGCCACGGTACGAAATCTGGTTCATCGACTATCAACGTCCGCGTGACGTTCGGATATTGGCTGGCGCAGTGCGCCGCAATCGATGCGCCACTGGATTGTCCAACTATGTGCACGGGACCATAGCCGAGTTTATCAATGAACGCCGCGAGATCTGTAGCATGCAGGCCGGTTGTATAGTCGGAACCATCGCCGGTCCAAACGTTTGGATAATGGTAGCGTCGGCTGTAGGAAATTACGCGATAGTTGACCGAGAACGGCTCGAACTGATAGCCCCAAGTTCGGTAGTCGCCGATCGAGCCGTGAACAAAGACAACCGGCTCACCTTCTCCAAACTCAAAATAGTGAAATTCCGCGCCGTTGGCCTGCACGGTTTTGGTCGGCAAATCATACGGTCGCTCGGGAAGTTGTTGTCCAGCGTTTGCGATCTGTTCCAGAAAGCTGCCCGTGACCAGTCCTGGCATGCTGATATAAAGTCCTCTTACTTTTTCACGAATTCGTTCACGCATGTTTTTCACCATAGTGTGATGCGCCAAGATCGGCAACGCGCTGGCGCAGTGCCTCTGTTCGAGGTGATGGACGTACGCCGAGCGTGACTGAGAGCACGTCTTTGCAGCGCCGATAAGTTGAGTAAGCTTCCGCAGTCATACCTTGCTGCAAATAGCAATTCATTAGACGGCAGTAGAGATCTTCGCTAAGTGGGTCGATCTCAATGCCGCGTCGATATAGCAATAGCGCGCGATCCCATGCATTGCGCCGTTCTTCCGCTGCTCCAATTATTCCAACGGAATGCAAAAACTTGCCGCGCCAACGCTCGCGCGCCAACAACATCCAGGGTTGCTCGACCTCGCCGTCAAAGGCCGAGCCCTTGTACAGTACGAGGAGTCGATTGCCCTGCAAAGTAAGTTCTTCGTCTTTCATGGCGTGGATTGCGCCACACAAAACATCCAGCGACCACGCATCGACCCAGCAGACTCTTTCGTTCAGTCGCAACTTACCTTCTGAAATGGTAACGGCGTCGTCACGCCGAAATAGTTTGCGTAACCGGTGTAGCGCCATGCGTAGCGCGCTTTCGCCGACATCTCCATCCGAATCTGGCCAAAGTTCCGCTACAAGTATCGATTGACTCACCCCGCGCGGGCCTTTGGCTATGAGCGCCTTAAGCAACTCTAATGGCTTCTTTTGCGCCTTATTATTGAATACTAGCGGAGTGCCTTCGACCTCGATCGTGACCTGCCCGAGCACGCATATTCGAACCTGCCAAGGCCAGGTTTCGCAGGTATCGCCCAATGGTGGCAACAATCGATGGATTTGAATGAGGCGTTTTGCATAGTGGGGTTCAATATCGTGTTGCAATGCTTGCGCGCAAAGTCGTGCCAATACACCGGGAACCAACTGAAATCCGTTTGTGAAACCGTTTGCGCGGGCAAGCGCGAGGGCCTGGCCCAATACCTTGTGCGCGCGGGGTAGTTCGCGGATTTTCAGATAGACATTGGCTTCGATGAGAAGGTGATGAAATTCGATTTTGGGCGCCTCGACTCCGCAAACCATGTCCCTGGCCGCGCGCAGGGATGCCAGCGCCGCATGTGCGTCACCAGACTCACATAAAGCTGTTGCAACCCATGCGTGCGCTTCGAGTTCGCAGGTACGATGGCCGGTGTCGCGCGCCGAGCGCAGCATCCGTTCAGCGTAAGCCAACGCACGAGCGTGGTCATCGTAGCGCAATGCGATGGGTATGGCGATACTTAGGATGTTTTGCTCTTCTTGCCGGCGCATCGGA
>JANNFT010000360.1:0-7667 GCA_031380185.1 Pseudomonadota bacterium | reverse complement strand
GCTAAGGGCGCGACGAACCACCTCCAACCGGGGGCCTGCCCTGGGGTCATCGGTCGCGGCGCCGACATTGATGATTCCGACGCGCGGAACGCTGGTCTGTGGCCATGCGGATGTGGCCAGCAATACCGCTGCGAGGATGAAAGCGAAAGTAAAACGCGATCTCATATGGGGGCGCCTTAGCGGATGGCCTTGTGCGCTGGCGCACGCGCACGCACGGACTCCTAGGGGTTTTGCACAAACAAATTACTCATCCGCGTCTCCAATATCAATCTCCTCGACTGTTCGGCTCACCGGCCCGGCGAATAAAACCCTCAGAAAATCAAGCAATCGCCACGATTGTATACTTGTGGGATACGTATGTGCGCGCCATCACATTATCTCGTGGCCAATTTGGCGTTTTCACTGAAGTTAAACTAATTCAAGCACGCGTTCCGGCGGCCGTCCAATCACTGCTCGTTCACCGTGAATCACGATTGGACGCTCAATTAAAATCGGATAGTCCGCCATTGCGGTGATGCATTCCTCGTTGGACAAATTTCGACCGGAAAACTTTTCCTTAAACACGTACTCGCCTTTGCGTAACAAGTCTTGAGGCTTAATTTTAAGCCTTAAAATAACCTCACGCAGCTCCGCTTCCGTTGGCGCCGTTTGCAAGTATTCTACAATCCGCGGTTCGATTCCTCGTTGCCGCAACAGCGCAAGCGCTTCGCGGCTTTTGCTGCAACGCGGGTTGTGATAAATCACGAACTTATCTGTATTGTTAGTCATCGTCTTTCGCCTGCGGCCGCGTAGCCTGGTAATCGGCAATAAGTTTCTGTTGCGCTTGCGGCGGCACGGCGTCGTAGTGCGACAACTCCACCGCATAGGAGCCCGCACCACCCGCGATGGATTTTAGCTATCGATTGATAGTCGCTGACTTCCGGTAATGGCACGCGGCGCTCTATGGCAAGCAATTCATTCCAAACGCGCGAAAATCGTCATCAATTGCGACGGCGCTATCGAGCTTAAGTCTCAGCATGGTCGCGAAACTTGTGCAATCCGTAAAACTGAAACTTTTGTCTCGATAACGCGTGAAGATTTCCCAAGCCCGGGTTTCGTCTTGACGGCTTACGGCGAGTACGTTTGCGACGTTTGCACGTAAGAGTTGCTCCCCGAAGGTTTTCGCCGCGGTGAATCCTAACCGATAACGAATCAACGTAACCGACTCGTCAAAGACGAAGTTGGTGGTGACGAGCCGATGCGTTTGCACTTCCATAAAATCTCCGACCCGCAGATGATCGGGGTCGTTGCGATCAGCCAGCGCGTACCAAGCGCCGGTGTCTACGAACAAACGTTTCACTTGCGCTTGCGCCCGTACAGGAACTCGTTGTGGTGACGGCCGACGGCTTGACCATCGCCTTCTCCGAGTCCCGTGATCGACGCCAGCGGAGACTTGCTGTTGGCTCGTGGGGGCGCGCGAAGCTGCTCGGTAACCAGTGTACGTACTACCGAAGCAAGGCTCACGCCGCGGCGCCGCGCTTCGCGGACCAGTAAATCGTATTGCGCTGGCTCAAGCGATATTTGAGTTCGGTGCATGGCGCTTGTCATGTCGAAATTGAAACATAAATCCTACATCACATTCGATACGATGTAAACATCACTAAAAAAGCTAAGTGATGTGTCCGGCTACAGAAAATTTCTCGGATTAGTCGCGCAACGCCATGAACAAAACTGCGCTCGTAACTCGCGGATTTAGTCATCGCCTTTCGGCTGCTGCCGTGTCGCCTTGTAATCCGCGATAAGTTTCTACTGCGCTTGCGGTGGCGCCGCTTCGTAGTGCGACAACGCCAACGCATAAGAACCCGCGCCGCGATGACAGGTCGCCGGTCATGTCGCTGACGTGTTGATCGGGGATGGTGATTTGTATGTTGACGACGGGTTCAAGAATAATCGGGCGCGCTTTATCGATGGCGTCCAAGAATGCTTTTTTACCGGCGCTGACGAAGGCGATTTCCTTTGAATCGACTGGGTGGCTTTTGCCGCGTAGTTTTTGCCCAGAAACTCAAATCCTGTGCCGCGCGGCAATGGATCGATGCACAGAAACACTACGCCGAATTGCCCCCCCGTTTTGCGCAAGAAGTTGTGAGGAAATTACTGGTGGCCTGGGGCGGAATTGAACCACCGACACAAGGATTTTCAGTCCTCTGCTCTACCAACTGAGCTACCAGGCCATTTTCCTGCAATGGGTATCGCGGAAGTGTGCCCGCCAAAAATCAGTGCGACTCGGTTATTTTTCGAGGCGTTTTCTCATCGACGGGAATGGTGGCGAATTTTGAATCTAACCACGTTTTCGCTGGGTCGCATTATAACAGCAGCGCTGCGGGCGATCCAATCTTGTATGTTTTAGTTTAAAATTTCTTGGCGAGAATTCAGAGATAACGCGCGGAAAGCGCGCGCAATAAATCGGGCTCGGTTTTGCGATGGCGCCGTGCCACGACCCCCGTCACGCTTGGCTCGCGGCCGGGCATGCCTGGAGAAGCGCGCCGCTGTTATCTCGTGGCAGGATATCAAAATAAAAAGGAGCGGCGTGCCGCTCCTTTTTTGCGTCGCCGCGAAGATTCTTATTCCGCCGCAGGCGCTGCTTGCTCGCGATGCTTGAGCTTTTCCTTAATGCGCGCCGATTTTCCGGAACGATCGCGCAGGTAGTAAAGTTTGGCGCGACGCACGTCACCGCGGCGTTTCACTTCGATGCTGGCGATGAGTGGCGAATAGGTTTGAAAGGTGCGTTCTACGCCTTCACCGGAAGAAATTTTGCGCACGATGAATGAAGAGTTCAAACCGCGGTTGCGTTTGGCGATGACCACGCCCTCATAAGCCTGGACACGTTTGCGCTCGCCTTCGACCACTTTGACGTTGACGATGACGGTGTCGCCGGGGGCGAAGTCGGGGATTTTTGCGCCGAGACGAACAATTTCTTCTTGCTCGAGTTGTTGGATGACATCCATGTAAAACTCCTTGCTAAATTACTGCTTAGTTAACTTTCACCCAGCGCATGAGCATTGTCATGATGGGCGCGGTTTATGGGTACAACTGTTCCTGCTTAAATTCGTCCAGTAACTTTGTTTCTTGCTTAGTCAACGGATACTTTGCCAACAAGTCAGGCCGCCGTTGCCAAGTTCGGCCCAATGCCTGTTTCTTGCGCCAGCGTTCGATGTCGGCATGGTGTCCCGACATCAACACCGCTGGCACGTCCACACCTTCGTACACCTCCGGCCGCGTGAAGTGCGGACAATCGAGCAGGCCATGCACAAACGAATCTTGCTTGGCTGAATCGGCATCGTGGAGCACGCCGGGTAATTGCCGCACGATTGCATCGATGATCGCCATGGCGGGCAACTCTCCGCCGGACAACACAAAATCACCGACCGAAATCTCGCGATCGACTTCGCGTTGAACCAGCCGCTCGTCAATCGCTTCGTAACGACCGGCGACCAAGATCAAACCTGCCTCGCTCGCCAACTGCATCACCACACGATGATCCAATCGCTCACCCTGGGGCGACAGGCTCACCACGCTCGGCTTTGTGATTCCCATTACGTGTTGTCTTGCCGTCGCCGCACGTATCGCCTTACCCAGCGGCTCGGCCAACATCACCATGCCGGGCCCGCCGCCGTACGGACGATCATCGACCGTACGGTAATTATTCTCGGTGAAATCGCGTGGATTCCACGTATGCAATTCGCAACGTTTTTCCTGAAACGCTCGCCGTGTGATGCCATAGTGCGTCACGGCGTCGAACATCGGCGGAAACAGCGTGATAACGTCGAACTGCAAGGGAACCTCTTTCTAAAGCCAAACCCGCATGGGCTGGAATTTGCCGGGCGGCAAGCTTTGTTGCGACTCGCGTATGTGGCATAACCACATCGGGATCAAAGCGTCGCGCCTACCACCCGGCAAACCCCAGCGCGACCGCGAGGGACTTAAATCAGAGATTCCTTAGTAATCCAAACCCCAGTCGACGGTGATCTGTTTGCCATCCATGTCGACTTGCTTGATCAACGCCGCCGGAATCAAATGTTCCGTCTCGCCTTTCACGACCAGCACATCCGCCACGCTGGTTTCCAATAGTCCATCTAACACACCAATTTTTTCCTGTCGCGGCGTTTCGACGCTGAAGCCGATCAAATCGGCCCAGTAAAATTCATCGTCTTCAAGTTGCGGTAGCGCCGACCGCGATACGGCAACTTGCGCAGTGCCTAATGTCTCCGCCTGGGTTCGATCAGAAATTTCGGCCAACTGGGCAGTCAACCCTTTGCTGCCGACGTTGGATTCGACAAGATCGAACAATGTCCAGCCGCTTGCCAATTGCAACCACCAGTGTGAGTATTTCGCGAGAGCATCGCTTTCTTCCGTGAACGCGCGAATTCGCAACCATCCCTTAATTCCGAATGGGGCGATTACTTGCCCCATCACCACCAGATCGTCTGGCGGTGTCTGCAGCGGCCCCTGCCTAGACCGTGGCGATTGCTTGGCTACCACGCTTGATCAGCTTCACGACGGCATCGGAGGCAATAGCACCTTTGCTCTGCCAATAGGTGACGCGATCAAGACTGATACGAAATTGATCCGGGCCAGCTTTGAGCATCGGATTATAAAAACCAACGCGCTCGATAAAGCGGCCGTCGCGGCGATTGCGCGAATCGGCGACAACGATATTATGGAACGGGCGGTTTTTAGCGCCACCGCGAGCTAGACGAATAACAACCATGATTCTGCCTTGACGAAAATTCGGAAAAGTCTGTGATTTTAAGCTATTTTGGGGCGCCAGGGCAACCCGGCTAACAAACGGCTAGTTGCGTTCGGTTTGCTGTTTCGGTCGCGTGCCGATATTGACCTCGATGGTCAACGGCTTTTGCGCGCGAATAACTTTTATTTTCGCCGGTTTACCCGGCGCGAGAGCGGAAATCAAATTCAGCAAATTAGATGAGTCAGTCACCGTTTTCCCGGCGATATCGACCACAACATCACCGGGGTGAATATCGGCTTTGTCTGCCGGCGCATTGCGCAACACGCCCGCGATCAGCGCGCCTTGCTGAGCGCCCAGATTGAAGGACTCGGCCAATTCCGGCGTCACGTCTTGCACTTCCACGCCAATCCAGCCGCGCGTAACCACGCCCGTTTGGATAATCTGCTCCATGATATTTTTGGCAAGGCTGACGGGAATAGTAAATCCGATTCCCTGATTGCCACCGCTGCGCGAATAGATCGCGCTGTTAATGCCGATCAGGTTTCCCGAGACGTCGATCAGTGCGCCGCCGGAATTACCGGGATTTATTGCGGCGTCGGTTTGAATAAAATTCTCGAATGTATTGATGCCCAAGTGGCTGCGACCCACCGCGCTGACGATGCCCATCGTAACGGTTTGGCCGACGCCAAATGGATTACCGATGGCGAGCACAACATCGCCGATTTTGATGTTATCGGAACTGCCGAAGGTCATCGCCGGGAGGTTTTTCAGGTCAACTCTCAATACGGCGAGGTCGGTCTCTGGATCCGCGCCAACCAGCGTCGCCGGCACAGTGCGGCCATCGGCCAGCGCCACCTGTATTTCATCGGCCGCTTCGATTACATGGTGATTGGTCAGAATAAAACCCTGCTGGCTGACAATAACACCGGAACCTAAACTGGATTGCTGCTGCCGGTCCTCGTCATCGAAACGATCGCCGAAGAAGCGCCGAAACAGCGGATCGTCCATGAGTGGTTGACGACGACTTTTAATTTCCTTGCTGGTAAATATATTGACGACGGCGGGCATTGCTTGCTTTGCCGCACCGCTGAAGCTGATTGCGGCTGGGGGTAGCACAGAGCTGTTGTCCGCTTGTTTAATAGTGACGACTTGGCTAGGATTCTCAATGGCGGTAAAGCGCTGCAGCCATTCTGGGTGAATGACGCCAATGGCTAGTAGGGCCCCGAGCGTAATAGCGGCGCTCTGTGCAAAGAGGAGCCATAGCTTACGCATGGCCATGGAGTTTCCGGCTTTTGGTCACTTGCGGCAAAGACATTTTGAGAAACACCCATAACTTTAACATGTTTCAGAGAGGATCTATATTGCATGCCGCGCGCAATAAAAACGGCGCGATCAGATCGTTTTGGTTTTTATTGAGGCCTTCGGTTAGCGCTTCAGGGCGTCGCGAATTTCACGCAGGAGCACAATATCATCGGGTGTCGCGGCGGGCGTAGGCGGGGCTTCCTTGTTCATTCGATTCATGGTTTTGACCATCCAATAGATCACGAATGCCAGAATAAGAAAATTGATAACGATAGTAATAAAGTTTCCGTAGGCCAGCAGCGGAACACCGGCTTTAGTGAGTTCCGCGTAGGTTTGTGGCACGCCTTCCGGACCCGCGGCAAGTTTTACAAATAAATTGGAAAAGTCGACATTGCCGAGAATCTTTCCGGCAACCGGCATGATGATGTCTTTGATCAGTGAATCAACTATTTTGCCGAACGCAGCGCCGATAATCACGCCGACGGCGAGGTCCATGACGTTGCCTTTAAGCGCAAATTCCTTAAATTCCTGCATCATCGCCATAATTCTTATCTCCTTGAAATTATTGAATAAACAGTAACGGTATTCGAGCAGAAGTACTGCGCCCGCAATATAGACGCTATTTTCCGTACGAGTCAACCAAAAAGCCGCGTTTGTGCAGGGGGGCTTTAAGTTTGTTGTGCCATTGGGTTAAAATAAGAGTCTTTTTGAAAAATTTTTAGGTTATCCAAGCATGGCCGGAGCTACAGCGGATCCCCAAAAACGGCGTTTTTTGATCGGCGCCACCTCGGCAGTCGGCGCGGTTGGCGCAGTGACTTCTGTATTTCCCTTTGTTTTCAGTATGCTTCCCAGCGAACGGGCGAAAGCGGCGGGCGCGCCGGTGGAAGTCGACATTTCAAAGCTTGAGCCGGGTATGTTGCTGACAGTCGAATGGCGCGGCAAACCCGTTTGGATAGTCAATCGCACCAAGGAGATGCTGGAGCAATTGAACGCCAGCGGCGATCATTTGGCCGATCCAAGCTCCGATGGCGACGACCAGCCTGAATACGCGAAAAACCCGACACGCGCTCGCAAGGAGCATGAGAACATCCTGGTGGTCGAAGGAGTATGTACTCATCTTGGCTGCTCGCCAACCTTCCGTAAAGAAGTTGGCCCGGCAGATCTCGGATCCGACTGGAAGGGTGGTTTTTATTGCCCGTGCCACGGCTCTAAGTTCGATTTGGCGGCACGCGTCTATAAAGGCGTCCCGGCGCCCATCAACCTCAAGATTCCGCCTTATATGTATTTGAGCGATACGCGATTAGTTGTCGGCGACGACAACAAAGCGAAAGGCGCCTAAGCCATGGCCACCAATAATCGTGCAGGCGGCTTCATGGCCTGGATCGACGAGCGTTTCCCGTTCACGGAAACGATGAAGAAGCACATCACCGAATACTACGCGCCGAAAAACTTCAACTTTTGGTACTACTTTGGCTCGCTGGCAATGTTGGTATTAGTGTTGCAAATCGTCACCGGCATATTCCTGACCATGAACTACAAGCCCGACGCAAAGCAAGCCTTTGCCTCGGTCGAATACATCATGCGCGATGTCGATTGGGGCTGGTTGATCCGCTATCTGCACTCCACCGGCGCGTCGATG
>JANNFT010000333.1:0-5260 GCA_031380185.1 Pseudomonadota bacterium | reverse complement strand
GTTTTGTCATGCTGGTTTCTCCTAAATTGATCAGTTTGAAATTTGTTCGGCCTCGATGCCCAACACCTAAGGCATTCTATGGCTCTGACGCGCGAGAAAATATTGGCCAGAAGGCGTAGCCCAACGGGAATCGGAAAACTTCCGTAACCAGCAGAAACGCTGGCCCGCTCTGGTCATGCGAGCGCGATTGAATATAGAGACTGATGTTTGGCGCTATATCGTTTGGGCTACATCAAATTGCCATCACTTCTCAAACTCACAACGCGATCATTGCGTGACCATGGGAAGCCATCAATTTCGATGTAATTTGATGCCATGCCACAAGCCGCACCCAGCTTAGGTCTCAACGATGCATGCCTCAAGCGCCAATACCCATAAGCCTTTCCATGAACCGAGTTCAAGGTCCGTGCGCAGTGTCGGAGAAACAAGGGGCTTTCCATGAACCGAAACCCGGAGGTAGGGTGGATCAAGCGTAGCGGATCCACCGTGGCGAACCGCGTTCACCGGTTTCTTTTTTCTGCTGGGGTGGATCCGCTTCGCTTGATCCACCCTACCCCTCAGATTGGTCATTGCGAGGAGCGCTCTTTGCGACGAAGCAATCTCGAATTTTGCGGCGTAGAAAAACGCGATTGCTTCGTCGTTTCACTCCTTTCCCGGTATTACACGCGAAGTATCGAGAAATTGGCCTGCGCAGCGCCGCAGGCTTGCCCAAGCCTTAGCGTGGGCATATAATTTGGTCTTAGAAAATGAAAATACCAACCACGATATAAAAATTCATACAGGTGGTTGAAATCAAACAATTTAAAGCGCCTTGCATTCGGAGAATTACCAGCATGGCTAGAGCTTCAGTAGCGTTGATTTTTGCGACCGTGTTGTCGCTGTTCCCTTTGATCAGCCAATCCGCGCTCGTCGCGCCACTTGTTCCCGGTAAATTTTCAGGCGCTGACGGAGCGAATAGCCATTGGGTTCAGGTTCGCTCCGAGTGGCGCGGTCCGACCTTTGGCAACGAAGCGTGGGGAACGGGCATCTGGAGTATTTCCGACGCCGGCTTGGTCTCTGCCCTGGCGCCGGCGGACGCTCATGTCGTCAATCGCTTCGATGGCAAGGTCGATCAAATCCATTTTGCCAACGACTCGTATAACTTCAATTGGGGCCCGACCTGGGGTTTTAGTCCACTGAGCCCGCTGTGGCGAAACGGTGAAACCAATCAGGAAAATTGGATTGCCGAATTCACCGGTTTTATCTACATTCCCGATCCTGGCGCGTATAACTTCGGCATATTGTTCGACGATGGTTTTCAGTTCGATTTATTCGGCGGCAACGGCCAATCGCTTGCGATAGAAAAAGATGGCTTGAATCCGCGCGAACGCATTGGATTTTCAGAAAATCTCGATCTTGCCGCCGGAATGTATGGCTATCGCCTGCTGGCGTATAACCGTCTTGAGGCGGGCGTAGTTGATTTATCTTGGATTCGAGAAGGCCGCGACTGGCAGGTTATCCCCAAAGACAATCTCTTCACCAAAATTCCGCCGATCAACGTTCCCGAGCCAAGCACCCTGGCCTTGCTCGGGATCGTGCTGGTCGGTGCGGGCCTCGTCTCGCGTCGAAAACCGCATTAGCGCCGGGGGGCGACCATGGCCGACCGCCGCCTGCCGCTCAAATCTACCGCTGTGATGGTGGCGCATATCGTTTTTGTCGTACTCGGCTGGATTGTCTTCTTCGTCTTCTGGGCAAAAGTCCTGTCGCGCGACTACGAAACCGCGAAGCAAGCCGGATTACTGATCCTCATCGGCTTAATTGCCGTGCCGCTGATTACCTTGCTATGGGTAACCCACAACAAATGGATCTTCCGCCGCAAAGGTGCGCGCGGTTCCGGCTTCGCGCCGCCGGAAATTTACCAAAACGATTGGTCGGGACGCTCGGTGTTTGCCGAATTTCCGTTATTGAAATCGACGCGTAACGTCGAAATCATACCCACAGAAACGGCGAAGTTATACAAGCCGTTTAACCGCATCAGCCAAAAGACCAGCCGCGGCGCGCGTTAGCGATGGATTTCCTAGGAATCATTATTGCGCTTCAACACAATCTGCTGTATCAGGTGGCGTTGTTGTTTTTCGCAGGCTATCCGATCGTCATGAGTTTGGTGTGGATCACAACGTCGTGTTTCTATCGATCACGCTGGGAGCCGGTTCCGGAAAATATGCCTGACGAAACCGATGCTGCATTTCAGCCCTACGTTTCGGTCTTAATTCCAGTCTACAACGAGGCGGACATGATCGAAAACGCCGTGCTCGCGGCGTTGCATCTCGACTACCCGAATTTCGAAGTGGTGGTGGTGAACGACGGCTCGACCGACCACACCCGCGCGATGCTCAGCCGCTACGTCGCTGCGGGCAAAATCCGCGTGATCGATAAGTCCAAAAACGAAGGCAAAGCCCTGGCGCTCAACGATGCGCTGCCATGTTTGAACGGCGAGATTATTCTCATTATCGACGCCGATGCGGAACCGGAGCCCAATGCCTTACGTGCGATGGTCAAACATTTCCGCAGCGGGCGGGTCGCGGCGGTCACCGGCAATCCGCGCGTTAAAAATGTCGACACTTTTCTCGCGCGTTTACAGCTTATCGAGTTCACCTCCATCGTCAGCTTGCTGCGACGCTCGCAGCGCATTTGGGGGCGCATCGTCACGGTTTCCGGCGTGGTTGCGGCGTTCCGCAAAGCGGCGATGATCGACGCCGGTTTATTTAGCCCGGACATGCCGACAGAAGACATCGAGCTGACTTGGAAATTACAAAAGCGCTACTGGGACATACGCTACGAACCGAGCGCCGTGGTGTGGATGAACGTGCCGGCCACTTACAAGGGGCTTTTCAAACAACGGCTGCGCTGGGCGCGCGGCCTCATGCAAGTGCTGCGCAAACATCGCGGCGTGATGGTGACGTGGAAGATGCGCCGCATGTGGCCGATCTATATTGAGTCGTCGCTATCGACGTTTTGGGCGCTGTGTTTCGTTTGCCTGACCACGATCTGGATCATTTCCTATTCGCTCGGCTATCCGCCCATCGGCGCCTCGCCGATTCCGAATTTGTGGGGCATGATCATCGCCACACTGTGTGTGATTCAACTCTTCGTCGGCGCGTGGATGGAGCGCCGCTACGATCGCGAGATCCTGTTTTACTACCCGTACGCGATTTATTATCCGATCGTCTATTGGATGTTCATGTCGATCTGCAGCGTGCTGGCGCTGCCGCGATTATTTTTCGCCCCGCGCGCCAAGCCGGTGCGCTGGTCGACGCCGCGGGAGGTCAAGCCGGTGAAAATGGCATCATGACCATCAAATTAATTTTTTCGCTGGCGATTCTTACTTTAATGACGGCAGCCGTTTGTGCCGACGAAGCCGCCGTTAGCACCGGTCGCCATGCTTTAGAGACTGCACGAAAATTCGTTGAGGCTCGAAATTTTCCGGAAGCCCTCAAGCTTTACCAACGCTTGGTCAAAGCCAAACCCGACGACAGCGATATCCTAATCGAGGCGGCGCGCGTATACGGTTGGGCCGATCGCAATCGCGAATCCGCCGCGCTCTACCAGCGCGTTATTAAGCTGTTCCCGGCGCGGCGCAACGATGTGGCGCAGCCATTCGCGATGCAACTATTATGGTCCGATCAAGCGCGCGAGGCGATTCCGCTTTTTCAAGAAGCTTTAGCGCGCGAACCTGGCAATCACGATGCCGCCATCGGCCTTGGCGAGGCGCTGCAAAGCGTTGGCGACCATACGTCCGCCATTGCGATTTACGATTCGATTTTGCAGAAGAAGCCTGGAGATCAAGCGGCTCAGCGCGGCAAAGCATGGGCACTGTTGCGTTCCGATCGCTTCGCGGAATCGGAAAATCTTTATCGGGCGATCCTGCTTGATAATCCGACGGATGCGGATGCGCGAGTCGGCCTCGCGCGCACTTTGAATTTTTCCGGGCGCCACCAAGAAGCGATTCGCGCTTACGACCAACTCGCGCAAGATTTTCCTCACGATCAAGGCCTACAGGTGCAACGCGCCACGGCGCAATACTGGGCCGGCATGGATCAAGACGCGTTGGTCACGCTCGATCGCTTAAATACCGCCGAAGCAATAAAACTACGCAACAATATCAAGCGTAATCTCAAGCCAGCCGTGTCTGGCGGCGTTGAATATTCCAAAGACAAAGATGATCTGGAAATCATGCGCGGCCAAGTAACCGGCAAACTACCCATCAGCGAAACGGCGACGATCGAGGTGGGTTACAGTCGCGCGGAATTGAAGGGCAAGCGCAAAACGCGCGAGATCACGCTGTCCGGCGGCGCCATTGACAATCTCAAATTGAATACTGTAAATGCCGCCGCCGCGCGCATCACCGGCGACACGCGTATCTTGAATATCGATCTGCCCAATGGCCGCAGCATGCATGTGCCGATCGATGCCGGACAGCAAAGCAACAGCTTTCGCAGCGGCGATTGGAACGAATCGGGCCAGATCACAGGCGAGCAGCTTTCCTTCACGTATAGCGATCGCTTTGGCTCCCCCTATTCTAACTACGGCTTGGTCATGCCGCGCGTCACGCTTGGGCTACGCAATTATGACGGCTGGCGTAGTGGGCTGGTGCGAATCGGCGCCAAATGGCTGCCGGCGGATTTTTGGCGCGTCGACGTTGAGGCGGGCAATAACATAGTCGAAAATCTTGACTCCATTGACAACCGAGTCAAGTTGAATTATCTCAGTGCCAGTGTCGATCACAGCTTCGACCCGCGCTGGAGCGCAGAAGGCGGTTTACTGCTTGGAAAATTCGATGACGGCAATCGCCGCACGCGCGCCACCGGCCGCTTGGAATACGTCGCACGGTTCAATCCGCGCGTATCGTTCGGTGTCGAGGGACTCACCTTTCGCGACAGCAAACAAGCATTCCGCGATGTGACACTGCGCTTTGACAATGTATCGGTCGACGGCGCGCCGGCGTTGCCCAGCATTGGCTCGATCACATTGCGCGAAGCGGGTCGCGGCTACTACAATCCAAAACATTACACTGAGGCGAAATTGTTCGGGGCAATTTCCTATGATCAAGATCGCTGGTCGCTTTGGGCCAAGCTCGGGATCGGCGGCGTTCGCGAAACGCCGTTCGACGGTGGGGCCAGCAACGGCTTTATTTCGACTGCGGAATTAAATTATGTCTACCGATTCACCACACAGTCCGAACTGCGCGCCGCCGTCGGTCGTAGCGGTTCACGCGTCTCAA
>JANNFT010000330.1:0-6122 GCA_031380185.1 Pseudomonadota bacterium | reverse complement strand
CGGGTAACGCGCGCAAAATATCCAATAATTTCTTTGCGGCAATCGTGATGCTTTCGCTGTCGTCTTTAAGTTGGACGTCGGCATCAGTGCGTATTTGCACTTCAAGATCCGTTGCCGTGAAAGATGCTTGACCAAACCGGCGGTCGATTAGAACGTTGGAAAGTATCGGCAATGTATGCCGCCGTTCGACGATTCCGGCGACCTTTTGCAAAGGGATCAACAACGCGTTCCGAGAGGTTTTAATATTAATCATAATCTTTAAAGATCTTATTGATTAGTACTTATTAGGGCGGGTGCAGCGTTCGCACAACTTGTTTTTCCCTATTTGTAACAAGAGACTAGCGTTAAACTTTGTTCTGTATAAAGTCACTGTCGCGACAGAATGAATTGTGGATAGTTTTGGGCAACAGGTCGGTGTCAATCATTCAGCGCGAATTATACCCAACTACGACGCGACTTATCCCTTTAGTATTTGCTGCAAGAAAACCAGGTCGCGATTGATGCCGCCGTCGCTTTCTTTTAGTTCTCCGATTTTTCGGCACGCGTGCAATACGGTGGTGTGATCGCGGCCGCCGAACGCTTCGCCAATATCCGGCAATGATAGTTGCGTAAACTCCTTCGCCAATGCCATGGCGACTTGGCGCGGGCGAGCAATCGCACGATTACGTTTCTTCGAATACATTTCGGCGACTTTAATTTTGTAATAATCTGCGACGGTCTTTTGAATGTTTTCAATGGACACTTGGCGGTTTTGAATCACCAACAAATCTTTTAGCGCTTCCTTGGTGGATGCCAAGGATAATGGCGTACTGGTAAACCGTACGTACGCAAATACGCGCTTTAAAGCGCCTTCCAACTCGCGCACATTGGAGCGAATGTGTTTAGCTATGAAAAACGCGATGCTCTCATCCAGTTCCACATTTTCTGCGGCGGCTTTGTTAATCAAAATCGCCACACGCATTTCTAACTCCGGTGGTTCGATGGCGACCGTCAACCCCCAGCCGAATCGTGACACCAGGCGGTCCTCGACGTCGGAAAGTTCTTTCGGAAAGCGATCGCAGGTGATGATGACTTGTTTGTGCGCTTCGATAAGGGCGTTAAACGCAAAAAAGAATTCTTCTTGGGTACGCGACTTGCCTCCTATGAACTGGATGTCATCGATCAATAAGAGATCGAGCGTATGGTAACGACGTTTAAAACTATCGAAGGATTTATGTTGATAGGCACGCACCACATCAGTCACGTAATCTTGCGAAGTAACGTATTGAATTTTGGCATTCGGCATGCGGTGCAACGCAGCGTTACCGATAGCTTGGATTAAGTGAGTCTTTCCGAGGCCGACGCCGCCGTAGATGAATAACGGGTTATACGCTGTGCCGATATGCTCTGCGACTTGCTGCGCGGCGGCGCGCGCCAACTGGTTCGCTTTGCCGGCTACGAAGTTATTAAATGTGAATGTCGGGTTGATTCGATTGTTGTCGTCGGCGCCAGTGACGATACGTGGCGAAATCTTGCCATTTGCGGTGATCGCGGGCGCTTCAACCGGCGCAGGGTGCTCAAACGTGGTTTCTTCACGCACCGTAAGGACGAACCGCATTGGCTGGCCAAAATATCGCTCGGCAAGTTCTTCGAAGCGCTTTAAAAAGCGGTCCCGGACCCACTGCAAAACAAAACTGTTCGGCGCAAGCAGCAATATTTGACCGTCTTCAATGGCGACATTCAGGGGCTTAATCCAGTTGTTATACTGGCCCTGAGATAGCTCGCCGTGAAGATGGGTCAGGCATTGCTGCCAGAACGGATCGATCATATTTAACAAATTGATTTTATGGAAAATTATCATTATTAGCGGGTCGAGGTCGATGCCTAGACAAGCCCCATGATACGCGCTGAAGTGGAACTTATCCACAGGCCGTTTAGATCGAGTATCCACGCCATTACTTGACACCGAGGCCAATAACCTTTGTAATTTAAGGTTTGCTAAGACGAAAACGCCATGAAACGCACCTACCAGCCCTCTGTGACCAAGCGCAGCCGTACCCACGGATTTTTGGTTCGTATGAAAACGCGCGCAGGCCGGGCAGTGATTAAAGCCCGCCGCGCTCGGGGCCGCACCCGACTCGCTGTTTGACGGCGTTAGGTAACGTAGCTCAAAAGCAAGCCGCTCGGGGTTGGTTTGGCCGCGTGTTCGATCAGCGTAAGTCATACAGCGGTCGGTTTTTGCAGCTTTACCTTGGAATAACCGATCAGCCAGCAGGCAGTTTTGGCGTGAGCGTCAGCAAGCGGATTTGTCCCTCGGCCGTATCGCGAAACTATGTCAAGCGGGTGCTGCGTGCTTGGTATCGTGCGCATGTTCAGAAATTGCAAGGTCACGACGTGATAATCAGAGTTCGGCGCCGCTACGGCCGTCGAGATTTCGCGTTAATTAGCCACGAGTTGCACCAGCTTCTTAGTCGAGTTCGATAATGGCGCGAATTCTACTGTTTTTCCTCACGGTTTATCGCGTTGCGGTGCGCCCGGTCTTGGGCCGTAACTGCCGTTTTTTCCCGAGTTGTTCTGACTATGCCAACGAAGCTCTGTCGCGCCACGGCGCCGCGCGAGGTTCCTGGCTTGCTGTAAAACGCATCATCCGCTGCCATCCCTGGCATGCGGGTGGTTTTGACCCAGTGCCTTAAGTTGTCGAAAAATATGGAAACCCAACGGCTCGTCGCGCTATTTGTATTTTTCTTCTCCGGCTTTTTACTTTGGACCGCATGGCAAAAGCAGCACACGCCTTTACCGGCGCCGACAGCCGCAACGCAACCCGGTGGCGCAAATACCGTCCCGGTCCCAACGAGCAGCAACGGCGCCGCCAGTAGCTCAACGCCGGCGACAACGATTTCCGCCGCCCCGGCCAGCGGGCAATTGCTACGCGGTGAGCGAATTCGTGTCGCAACGGATTTGATCGTCGCTGAAATTGATACTAACGGCGGCGATTTGCGCCAAATTGAACTGATCAAGCACAAGGCATCGGAAAATAAAACTCACAATCTGACCCTGTTTAATGACAACACCCCGCAAATTTACGTCGCGCAGTCGGGGCTGATCGGCGTGGGTTTGCCGAACCACAAAAGTTTGTTCAAGGCCGACGCTGGCCGCTATGAGCTGCAGCAAGGTAACGACTCACTTATCGTGAAGCTTTTCAGTCAAGCGGAAGACGGTGCTAACGTAGTGAAACAATATACGTTCCATCGAAGCACGTATGTCATCGACATTACCTTCGAAATAGAAAATAAGGGCGCGGCGGCAATTACTGCGGACGCCTATTTTCAGTTTCTGCGTTTTGGTGAAGCGCCTTCGACCAACCCGTTTGGTATCAGCACCTTCGTTGGTCCGGCGATATACACGGAAGAAAAGAAATTCCAAAAGATCGGTTTTCAGGACATCGATAAGGGCAAGCTCGAGTACCCGCAAAAAAGCAAGGACGGCTGGTTGGCGATGTTGCAACATTATTTCGTCGCCGCCTGGTTGCCAAAGAATGGCGTCGAGCGCGAGTTTTTCACTAAAAAGGTAGCGGAGAAATTATATACCGCCGGTGTGGTGGTAGCAGTCGGTCAGATTGCGCCTGATACTACCGGGCGTGTTTCCGTGCCCCTCTACGTCGGCCCGCAGGAAGGCGACAATCTCGCGAAACTGGCGCCTGGTTTAGACCTCACGATTGACTACGGGTGGTTGACAATTATCGCCTCGCCGCTGTTCAAGGTCTTGTCCTACATACACAGTTGGCTAGGAAACTGGGGCTTGGCGATTATCGCCTTGACCGTCCTGATCAAACTGTTGTTCTTCCCGCTGTCTGCAGCAAGCTATAAGTCCATGGCAAAGATGAAGGTGCTGGGGCCAAAGCTACAAAAACTCAAAGAACAATACGGCGAGGATAAGCAAAAGATGAATCAAGCCATGATGGAGTTATATAAAACCGAGAAGGTGAACCCCCTCGGCGGCTGTTTGCCCATTGTGATTCAGATTCCGGTGTTCATCTCACTTTACTGGGTGTTGCTCGCTGCGGTCGAGCTGCGCCACGCGCCGTTTTTCGGCTGGATCAAGGACCTTTCCGCTGCGGATCCTTTTTACATTCTGCCGGTTTTAATGGGCGCAACCATGTTTCTGCAAACCAAGTTGAATCCGACACCGCCGGACCCGATTCAAGCCAAAATCATGCTTTACATGCCACTGGTTTTCTCCGTCATGTTCCTTTGGTTCCCGGCTGGTTTGGTGCTGTACTGGACCGTGAACAATTTGCTCTCGATTTGGCAGCAATGGCAAATAAACCGCTTGACAGAGCAGGCCGCCTTGCCGAAAGGAAGTGGCAAACGCTGACACCATCGCGGCCATTGCCACTGCGGCGGGCCGCGCCGGGATTGGCGTCGTGCGGGTGTCAGGTAGCGCACTCGACGAATTTGCCAAAGCCCTTCTGGGGAAAATTCCATCTGCGCGCTACGCAACACTCGCAAAATTCCGTGACTCACAAGGCGAGTTGATCGACCAGGGCATCGTGCTCTATTTCCCCGCGCCGGCGTCGTATACCGGCGAAGACGTATTGGAGCTACATGGACACGGCGGCGATGCGGTGTTGCGATCTTTGTTGCAGCGCTGTCTTGAACTCGGCGCACGCATGGCGCAGCCCGGCGAATTCACGCAGCGCGCCTTCCTAAACGACAAACTCGATTTAGCCCAGGCAGAAGCGGTTGCCGATCTGATCGACGCCGCCACCGCGGAGGCGGCGAAGAGCGCCGCGCGTTCGCTCTCCGGCGAGTTCTCTGCCCGTATACATTCGTTGGTGAAAGAGCTCATCGACCTGCGTATGTTGGTGGAAGCGAGCTTGGATTTTCCCGAGGAAGACATCGATTTTCTCGAAGCCGCCAATGCCCACGGACGTTTAGACGCAATTGAAGAAAAACTGAAGTTAGTATTCACTGCGTCTAGGCAAGGCAGTTTGCTTCGCTCCGGCATACAAGTCGCGATTATCGGCCGGACCAATGCTGGGAAATCCAGCTTACTCAATCAACTCGCCGGCGAGCAACTCGCCATTGTCACGGATATCCCCGGCACCACACGCGATCCGGTGCGCGCCCCCATTCAGATCGAGGGTGTGCCGTTGCACGTTATCGACACCGCCGGTTTGCGCGACACTACGGATTTAGTCGAACGCTTGGGTGTCGAGCGTAGTTGGGCCACGGCGGAGCAGGCAAGCGTGGTGCTACATGTAATCGATGCCACCGTGGGCGTCACAGCGGAAGATCGCGTCATACGCGAACGATTGACGACCCGCAGGGTGATCGAGGTGTTCAATAAAATAGACTTGGTTGGTGCTCCCGACGAACTCGCAATCGATACGTCTCTGACCCGAGTATTTATTTCTGCTAAAACCGGTAAAGATATCGACCTGCTGAAAGCGGAGCTGTTACTCGCCGCTGGCTGGCAACCCAGCGGCGAAGGCGTCTTTGCCGCTCGCGAGCGGCACATGCGAGCGCTCACTCAGGCTCAGGCGCACCTACAAACCGCGCGCCAGCATCGAACGCAATTGGAACTGCTGGCGGAAGAACTGCGTCAGGCGCAGCAAGCGCTAAGTACGATCACCGGCGAATTCACTGCCGATGATTTACTCGGCGAAATCTTCTCGCGGTTTTGTATCGGGAAATAGTTCAATAACAACCTGATTGAGAACCGCACGGATACAGTCTAGCCTAGGGCTACCCCGTCAAAGCATACCGTGCCACGAGCTAAGCTGGGTGAGGCTCCTGGCTTGGTGTTCCTTACCGGCCACTGGACATCTGTCGGTGGCGATCACGGCAAGATTCCTCTGCCACCGGTCGATCCATGCCGCGGCCTGATTTCGGTCATGATGATTTGGCGTGAACCTTCGTAGGCTCTCTGTCCGGAAACAGAGTTCATCTTCGCCGTGTCGCATTTTCCTCGGCGCTGCGGCACAATGGGAGTCAGTAATTTGGAGGAGCGGTGGCGAAGAAGGCAACCCTGGCGAAGCTTACGCGTCCAAAGCTGCACAATGTGCTGGCTCGGGGGCGCTTGTTTGCGCTGCTCGATCAATCCCTGCCGCGCGCGGTCACGTGGATCTGCGGCCCGCCCGG
>JANNFT010000321.1:0-1884 GCA_031380185.1 Pseudomonadota bacterium | reverse complement strand
TGTCATTCTGACGCCCCCTTCGCTGCGCTTAAGCGTAATTTCCGCGCCGAAGAATCTACTTCAGTTCATTTGAAAAGCAAATTCTTCGCGTTGTCGCTCAGAATGACAATTTGCCCATAAGTCGATTATCATTTTTCTCCCGGTTTTTTTAGATTACCGCGAGCATGCGTTTGCGCGGCGCCCGATTGGTTTCGCGTGGCGGAAGATAGTGGGCTATGACGACGTACCGTTTGTCCCCACCTGGGTTAATCGAGCGGAACGGATAGCACGTGACCAAGGTCAATTTTCGACCATGGCTGCCCATCGTGACGCGCGTGTCCCGGTAATTGACTACCGCGGCGCTGGAAATCTCATAGCGAAATTGCGCCCCATCCACCGCGGTGATGACGATCTCATCGCCCAGTTGTAGATGCTGTAGAAATTTGAAGTGCGTATCGCGATGGCCTGAGAGAACTGTATTGCCGGAGTCTCCGGGAAGCGCTGTGCCGGTGAGATGGCCGGGTCCGAAGGCCAGCGTGCGTCCGCTGGCGCCGGCGAGCACGAACTGATCGACGCCTAATCGAAACATTTCGAGGCGCCCGACCGGCCAGGTGTCGGCCCATGGCCAGGGTTTGACTTCCTTTGCGCCGGCGAGGCTTTGTCCCAGGACTTGCGCATCAGATATTGCGCGAATTGCGCCTTGGCGTGAATATAGGCGCCTTGGCCGATTTGCCATACGCCGGCCAACATCAGAAGGCCGGCGATCCAGAGCAGTGTATTGCGTTTGATGGTTTGCACTTTTATTCCTTGGTGAAATAAGGTTACTTTGTTCGTTGGCGCTTCTGTCAATTAGCGCCCTCGCTTGCGACTGCGGGAGCGCCAGTGGGCGCATTAGTTGGGTTGGCGCTTGGCTTGTAGCCAGAATCCGCTCGCAATCATGAGAAGCATCAGCCCGATCAGCATGTTGAGTTCCGCTGGCGTTGCGGTTTGCGGCAACTGCCCGAACACAGCCTCGTGGTTCCAGCCCTCCGGCAAATTGGTGGGAACGGCGCCGGTTTTGAGCCCTGCATCGCTGGGACCTGAAGGTGTTACATCGACGGCGACGAGGCTGGTGTACTTGCTCACCAGATGGTGATCGAGCGCGGTGGTGATGATCGCTTGCTTCGCTTCATCGGGATTGTTTTGGGCGTTGTCCATCAACGAACCGATCTTCTTGCGCGCCCACAACACGCCCACGCCGGATTCGGTTTTGTTAATGGCGAGGGATAGCTTGGTCTGCCATTTCGCCGAGCCGTTATTGCCGGTTAGGGTCATTTCGGCGCCGATGTCTTTCAGCGCGGCGCTTAGCATGACGGGTTCGCCGGCATACAGATCCGGCAACTGCTTGGGCCAGGTCTCGCCCTCGATCACTCCCGGCAGGTCGATGCTGATATTAGTCAGCACCGGGTTTTCAAGTTTGCGAAATAGGCTGCTCATCTTTTCGTTCACTTCTTCGACCTTGCCGATGTAAGTGAAGGTGCCGTGACCGAACTCCGCGGCCTTGGACATGAAGTAGCTGTTAGGCGCGGAACCGATGCCGATGGTGAACAGGCGACTGTCGCCGAGTTTTTCGCGGATGATGCCAAACAATTCTTCTTCATTGCCGACGCTGCCGTCGGTCATGAAAACCACTTGGCGGATCGCGTTCGGGTTATCGCTGCCGATCAGTGCGGCATCCAACGCGCCGGCGATTTCTGTGCCGCCGTTGGCGCGCAGATTCCTCGCGTAGCTTTGCGCTTCCTGCTGCGTTCGTCCGTTGACCGGCACAGCATTGGAGAAAAGTTTGCTGGTATAGGAATTGAATTGGATAACGTTGAATCGATCCTGCGGCGTCAGGCGGCGCAGCGCCAGGGCCAAGGATTCGCG
>JANNFT010000294.1:0-5138 GCA_031380185.1 Pseudomonadota bacterium | reverse complement strand
TTCATCAAGTGAAAATAGGCGATGAAGAAAATACTCATGTAGGCGGTGGTGCCGATGGCTTTCAATACGTGGTGCGCGCGAATTCGCATCGGAATCTGGCGGTACCACGGGTGCGGCCGCGCGGCGCGATCCGTGGTCGCGATCGGGGTGGAAGAGGCGGGTTGCATAGAGCTAATTTTCTCAGGACGGCGTGGCATTGGGGAAAAAATATTTGGCCGTTACCTTGGCGCCGCGGTGCCGGGCGCGTTATCCCGTGCGGCTTCTGGCAATGCCTGAGCTGGGAGGCAGTATCCATGCGCCTCTTGGCGCGGCACGCTTAAAGGCGCCGCGCTGTGGCAGAATGAAATGAATTAGACGCCCAGCGCTATTGTCGAACAATGAAGCGTGAACAGGAGAACACCATGGAACAAGCCAAGGAACGAGTGTATTCGGAAAGCGAAATCAAGGCGAAGCTCGAGGCCGAGTTGCCGAAATGGTTTTTCGAGGATGGTTGGATCCGCCGCAAATACAAAACCGAAGGCTGGAAAGGCACGCTGATGGTGGTTAACACGGTTGGCCATTTGGCCGAAGCGGCGTGGCACCATCCCGATCTCACCGTGTCCTACGCCTTTGTCATCGTTAAGCTTTGCACCCATTCGGCGAAGGGTATTTCCGATAAGGATTTCGAATTGGCGAAGAAGATTGAGTCCGTCGTGCACTGGCAGCCGAAGCTCGAAGGCAAAGCATTGGAAGGCACGCCGAACGACGATCAACGCTTCCGGTATATCAAGTATGACTATTGAGCGTTAGGTCATTGTCATAGTGAGCGCTTTCCCTCATGGCCTAAGTCCATGAGGGAAGGCGTTGCGCTTAGTGCATAGCAGTTGAAAAATTTCACGGACACGAAACAACAATGAAGAAATTGTCGCAATTTGCCGCAGTCATTCTTGCCAGCACTCCTTGGTTTGCCGTGGCGAGCGAGGCGCCTTTCAACCTAACAGAAATCGCGCCGGGTATTTTCGTGCACCAAGGCAGAATGGTTGCAGAGCGCACGCCGGCGAACATGGGCGATCAGGCGAACATCGGTTTTATCGTCGGCGACGAATGTGTCGCAACGCTGGATGCAGGCGGCAGCATGAAAGTGGGAATGTTGCTGCGTGAGGCGATCAAGAAAACCACCGGCAAGCCGATTTGTTACGTCATCAACAGCCACGTTCATCCCGACCATATGTTTGGTAACGCAGCTTTCAAAGGTGATAAGGTAACTTTCATTGGCCATGATCGATTGGCAAAAGCCGCGGCGGCGCGCAATAACAACTACAGCAATTCGTTGAAGCGCGATCTCGGCGATGTTGCCGAAGGCAGCGAGCTAACGCCGCCGACGCAATCGATCAAGGCCGGCGACACTTTGGAATTAGACCTCGGTGGGCGCAAACTTAAAATCCAGGCCTGGCCGGCCGGCCATACAGATAACGACGTCAGCGTGCTCGACGAAAAGACGCAAACCCTGTGGCTGAGTGATTTGCTGTTTATTGACCACGTGCCCGCCATGGATGGCAGTATCCCGGGCTGGCTGAAAGTGATTGCCGAGCTGAAAAAAATTCCGGCCAAAATGGTGATCCCCGGCCACGGCCCCGCGACGGCGCCGTGGCCAAGCGCAATCGAGCCACAAGAACGCTATCTGGCCAAAGTTGCGGCCGGCGTGCGTAAGGCGTTAAAGGACAATCAGACAATACAAGAAGCCATCGAAAGCGTCGCCTGGGATGAGAAGGACAATTGGCGGCAATTCGAGAATTTTCATCGCCGCACGGTGACGGCGACCTATGCCGAGTTGGAGTGGGAAGACTAAGTTATACTGAACGCGTAATTATCGATAAAGGTAGCGGTGTGGAATTGATCGCGGCATCGAAGCATGGATTTTTCGGCAGTTTGGCGCTCGGGCTGGTGGGCTTGAGTGCAGTTGCGTTTGCCGCCGATCCGATACCCGATGGTGACCAATCCGAAGTGTGGCAAAAAGTCCGCAAGAGCTATTTCGAAGGCCGCGCCATCGTCAACGACACCACTGGCAAAGTCGTCGCGCTGAAAGCGCCGAACCGGGCCGAGGACGCGGCGACCGTGCCCATTCAGATCATTACCGGCTTGAACCAAGCCAAAGATCGCTATATTCAAAAACTCTATTTGTTCATCGACGCCAATCCCTCGCCGGTGGCGGCGATTTTCACGTTTACGCCAGAAAGTGGCCGCGCCGATATCGACACCCGTGTTCGCATCGAAGCCTATTCGCACATGCGCGCCGTCGCGGAAATGAACGACAGCAAGCTCTACATGGCCACCCACTACATCAAAGCTGCGGGCGGTTGTTCGGCCGCGAACGGCACGTTGCCGGACTACACTAATTTCCAGCCGAAGCTCAAGTTCAAGCTCGACCCGAACGTGGAAAACGGCCAGCCGACTATCGCGCAATTGATGATCAATCATCCCAACGCCTCGCCCTTGGTGATGGATCAAATCACTCACCTTTACCAACCCGCTTACTATGTGCGCACGATCAACATTAGTTATGCGGGCAAGCAGATCATGACGGCGGACGTCGATTTTTCCATCAGCGAGAACCCCAACTTCCGTTTCTATTTCACGCCAAACGGCGCAGGCGAATTGCGCGCCGAAGTGGTGGATACCAAAGACGTTAAGGTGGAAAGTTTCATCAAAGTCGCGCCAAGCGCCGGTAAGTCGTAACCCTCGCGGGTGTTACATCGATATTGAAAAACAATTTTTTGAGGAGTCGATCGTGATCAAATGCATTAAAAAGCGGATTTTTTTCGCGCTGGGTTTGAGTATGCTTGCTGCGCAGTTCGTTGCTATTGCGGCGGATCCCGACGAAAACGAAAACTGGCTCAAAGTGCGCAAGATGATGTTCCAGGATCGCGAGATTCACGCCAACGCGACCAACGTTCTGCAACTGTGGGTTCCGAAACAGGCGCAAGACGCCGCTATCGTGCCGGTATTGATACGCACCAAAGTCGACCAGACGCCACAGCGCTATATCAAAAACCTCTGGCTGATGATCGACAACAATCCCTCGCCGGTCGGCGTTAAATTTACTATGACGCCCGAGAGTGGCCGCGCTGATATCGAGACTCGTGTCCGCGTCGAAACTTACACGCCGATGCGCGCCATCGCAGAAATGAACGATGGTTCATTGTGGATGCACACCAGCATCATTATCGCCGCCGGTGGTTGTTCCGCGGCGGTAATGAAAACCGAGGCGCAACTGAAAAATATGGGCAAGATGAAATTCAAGGTTGACGATTTCATCGAGAAAGATCGCCCGGTATTGGCGCAGTTGATGATCAATCATCCGAACTTTTCCGGATTGGCCATGAACGAACCGGATTCCCATTTCATCAAACAAGTCAATATCTATTATGCGGACAAACTCGTGATGTCGGCCGATATCGACTTTACCATCAGCGAGAATCCGAATTTCCGCTTCTACTTCCTACCGAAGGAAAAAGGCGAGCTACGCGCCGAAGTAGTCGACACCGCGGACTTGCGCTTTGAGACCAAACTCGTCGTCAATGATTCGAGCTTGTCACCTGCTCAGGTGGTGAAACAGTAAGCAGTCAGGTATTTCTTGAAAAAAAGGGCGGCGTGGCCGCCTTTTTTTTTGCGCATGCAAGCTACCTACCGCTCTGTCATTCCCGCGAAGGCGGGAATCCATTTGGCATATCAATTTAGCACGTCAACATGGATTCCCGCTTTCGCGGGAATGACAAAGTGGTGTTTTGCGGTAGCTCCTTCGCGAGCCTCATGGATAGCGCCTCGCAAGGCATGCCATGCCACGAGCCAATATGGGTGCGGCTCCTGGCGCTGCCTTTATAGTGCGATAGTCCTCAAGCCCTCAATTAGCCGATCAATATCCTCAAACGTGTGGGCGGCAGACAGAGAAATCCGCAAGCGCGCCGTTCCGGCCGGCACCGTTGGCGGACGGATCGCCGGCGCCCAGATACCCATTTCCTGCAACTGCACCATCACGTTCAGCGCCGCTTCGTTGTCGCCGATGATCAGCGGCTGAATGGCCGTCTGGGAGGGCAACAAACGCCAACGCAAATTATCCAAACCGCTGCGTAAGCGCGCGGCAAGCGTTTGCAGTTGCTCGCGCCGCCAGGATTCCCGTTCGATGATCCGCAGGCTTTCCAGCAAGGCCACGGCCAACGCCGGGGGCGCGGCGGTGCTGAACACATACGTTCGCGCCCGCTGCACCAGCCATTCGATGACATCGGCTTGGCCGGCGACAAATGCGCCGGATATGCCGGCTGCTTTTCCCAACGTTCCCAAGTAAATGACGTTAGGCGAAGTAATATCAAAATGTTCCAGCACGCCGCGGCCGTTTGCGCCCAACACGCCGAAGCCGTGGGCGTCGTCGAGCAGCAGCCACGCATCATGTTGCGCGCACAGCGAAACCAGAGCGTGCACCGGCGCGATATCGCCATCCATGCTGAACACCGCATCGCTAACGACAAGCTTTCGCGAGGCGCGTGAATGGTGCAGCAGCCGAGCGAGTGCTTCCATGTCGGCGTGCGGGAAAATTTGCAGCGCGGCACGCGATAATCGGGCGCCATCGACGATGCAAGCGTGATTCAGCGCGTCGGAAAAAATTTCGTCGTCACGTCCGACGAGCGCCGGGATCACTCCGGTGTTCGCCATGTAGCCGGTGGAAAAATACAACGCCTGTGGCAGGCCAACGAATTTCGCGAGCGCGATTTCAAGTGTTTCGTGAGGCGTCATGTGCCCGCTGATCAAGTGCGACGCGGCTGCGCCGACACCATGCTGTTTCGCGCCACGAATCAGCGCGTCGGTCAGCGCCGGATGATTCGCGAGGCCGAGATAATCGTTGCTGCAAAACGAGAGGTAGGTTTTGCCGTCGACGACCAGCCGGGTTGATTGCGGGCTTGAAACGACGCGGCGCTTGCGCAGTAGATTCTGTGCGTCGAGTTCGGCGAGTTGCTGTGAAAGGATGGGCACGAGTCCGGCCACGAATTGACGTTTAAGTGAGTCACCATTGTAGCGTAGGAGATACCGGCATGATGGTTTTGGGCAAAGGCGTAAAAATTTGTAGCCGTGTCCCTAGGCCACCCGGTCATTCCCGCGTAGGCGGG
>JANNFT010000252.1:0-1756 GCA_031380185.1 Pseudomonadota bacterium | reverse complement strand
GTTCGGCATGGCGATCAGGAAGTGATTGGTGAGATTTGCATACATGACAGGGGCTATTGTAATCGCCTGCCGCGCCGCGCACAATTTGTAGATGGATGACAACGCTGATCGATCCGCAGGCCTATAAAATCAGCGATGTGTCATTCCCGCCTAAGCGGGAATCCAGTTGGCGGTTGAAAGTCAACGTAGATTCCCCGCTTTCGCGGGAATGACAATATATTACCGTTAGTCGTGAACTTGAAAATCTGTCAGTTATAAATGAAATCATCAGCCGCCCTCTGTTGGTTTCGCCGCGATCTTCGCGTGGCGGATCACGCCGCGCTTTATCACGCGCTGAAAGCACACCAACAGGTTTACTGCGCGTTCGTATTCGATACGCAGATACTCGAGGCGTTGCCGAAAAAAAACGATCGGCGCGTAGAATTCATTTGGCACAGCCTCAACGAATTAAACGACGAACTGCAAAAACACGGCGGCGCACTAATCGTGCGCCATGGTCCTGCGTGCGATGAAATTCCGCGACTCGCCGCGAAACTGAAGGTGCAAGCGGTTTACACCAATCACGACTACGAGTCCCTGGCGATTGCGCGCGATCACGCGGTTGCGGCAACGCTCGCTGAAAACCGAGTTGAGTTTTTTTCCTACAAAGACCAAGTTATTTTTGAAAAAGACGAAGTGCTCACGCAAGCCGGACGGCCATTCACCGTCTTCACGCCGTATAAAAATGCCTGGCTAAAGAAGCTTGATCATTTTTTTCTGAAAGCTTATCCGGTCGAAAAATATTCAACCCATTTTGCGAAAATAAACGACGAAACGCCGATTCCAACCCTAGAAAATATGGGATTCCGCTCAACTAATTTATTGGCGCTCGGCATCAAACCCGGCATGTCCGGCGCCCGTGCGACTTTGCAAGATTTTTTACCGCGCATGGCGCGATACCAAGAGCGCCGCGACTTTCCCGGCATCAAGGGCGTCTCATACCTTTCCGTTCACAACCGATTCGGTACGATTTCCATTCGCGAACTCGCGCGCAGCGCGGCGGCGGAACACAATGAAGGCGCAGGAACGTGGCTCGCCGAACTCATCTGGCGCGATTTCTATTTCAACATCCTCTATCACTTTCCTCACGCGGCGAAACGCTCGTTCAAACCGGAGTACGCCAACCTCAAATTCGAAAACGACAAATACCAATTCCAAGCCTGGTGCGACGGACGAACCGGCTATCCGATTGTCGATGCCGCGATGCGCCAAATCAACGAGACCGGTTTTATGCACAATCGCTTGCGCATGATCGTGGCATCGTTTTTGGTAAAAGACCTATTGATCGACTGGCGCCGGGGCGAAAAATACTTCGCGGATAACTTGAACGACTTCGACCTCGCCGCGAACAATGGCGGTTGGCAGTGGGCCGCAGCCACCGGCTGCGATGCGCAACCTTACTTTCGCATTTTCAATCCTGTCACCCAATCGGAAAAATTCGATCCCGACGGGAGATTCATTCTTCATTATCTACCCGAACTGAAAGGATTAACCGGTGCGGCACTCCACGCACCTTGGCTGGCGAGCAGCGTCGAACTTGCCGCTGCAGGCATCGTGCTTGGAAAGCAATATCCCAAGCCGATCGTGGATCATGCGACTGCACGGGTGAAAGCGCTGGCGATCTATGGATTGGCGAAACAGAAATGATGGGTACGATTTTAAGGCGACTTGTGGTAACGGATGCCGTATGGGGTTTTGCGTTTTGGCCAGCCACGAG
>JANNFT010000162.1:0-2137 GCA_031380185.1 Pseudomonadota bacterium | reverse complement strand
AATATACGTTAGCAGAAATGATTACGAGCCGACTGCGTCCCGTTAGAACCTTTCTGTTACGCGTGCCAGAAGGGCGTGTCGTAATGTTGCATTGCCGACGTTCGTCAATGGCGACTTTAAAATGTAACGCGCGGTGGCTCTGGAGAAATCTCAGCGATCCTCACCCGCAGAACGAGCGTGGTCGAAACGACTCTCGTGAAATGAGAACGCCGCTTTACCCTCAAAAGCGTGAATTGGGTTGTGTGCCGCAACAGGCAGCAATTGGCCGCTGGCGCCGATAGCGTCGCGAAAACTATGCGACGACCTTTAAGACATGAGCGCAAATCAGTTAACGTCGATTCGATTGCGACGCTCGGTTCATGTCGCCGGAATCGGGGATCGAATCGTATCAAAACCGGTGTCTACGTTATTTCGGAATCAGTATCTAAATTAGAATGGAATACGCAGCCGTTCGCGATGTGCGTTTATTTCTGCGCCCACGTCCAAGCATGAGCAATAATCGTTTCAAGGCGTTCGTATCGCGGAAGCCAATTTAGGCGTGATCTCGCTAAGGAAGCGTCGGCAACCAGCCGCGCAGGATCACCGGAACGACGCTGGTCGAAAATCGTGGGAATATCTCGACCTGTAACTCGCTTCGCTGTTGCGATAACTTCTTGCACCGAATATCCATTCCCGTTACCGAGATTAATGGCGCCGGTCTCGCCCCCGTCTAATAAACTCTCAAGCGCGAGCAGATGTGCCTGGCACAGATCCGAAACGTGAACGTAGTCGCGTATGCACGTGCCATCGGGCGTATCGTAATCGTTTCCAAACACCTTAACGCATGGGATGGAACCCATCGCAGCGCGAAGGACCAGAGGAATCAAATGGGATTCGGGTTCGTGACGCTCTCCCAATAAGCCTGAAGGATCCGCGCCGGCAGCATTGAAGTAACGCAGGCTAAT
Organism: Pseudomonadota bacterium; assembly: GCA_031380185.1. Lineage (GTDB taxonomy): Bacteria > Pseudomonadota > Gammaproteobacteria > Burkholderiales > JALYOK01 > JALYOK01. The sequence goes on along the minus strand of JANNFT010000162.1, from coordinate 1,193 downwards.
GGAGCGGCAGTCGCCGGCGCGATCCAAATCGGCCAATACTTGTTCCACCATCCATTTCGCACGACCGTAAGCGTTTACCGGATTTTTTGCATTGGTCTCCGGGATGGGCACTCGTTCCGGCTCGCCGTAAACGGCCGCGCTGGAAGAAAATATAAAATTTCTCACGCCAACGGCGCGCACGGATTCGATCAACGCTATCGTATCGGCGAGGTTGTTACGGTAATATTTGCCAGGATTCGATACGGATTCCCTAACCTGAATAAACGAAGCAAAATGCATCACCGCAGTTACCCGATGCTCGGAAAGCAGGTGCCGCACAAGTTGCGTGTCAGCGATATCGCCTTCGACCAAACTTCCGCCGAGAACTGCGTCGCGATAACCGCCGCGTAGATTATCCAGCGTGACGACATCATAGCCCGCGTCCAACAAAGTTTTCACCATATGCGAGCCGATATAACCGGCGCCGCCGGTGACTAAAATAGTCGTGGAGGTCAATTTTAAGAAGCCTTCTGCGTCACTTGTGAAAAAAAGCGTTACTCTAACCGAGAACCACTCCCGGCGATGGCTTTTCGCGGCCAAAGCTCAGCCCGACCATGGTTTTGCCATCGGGTACCGGTCGGTCGTTCCGCACGAGTAGTCGATAGCCTAAAGGCGTCAGAAAATCGATCAGACAATTGCTCGCAACCAACTTTGGGTAGGCCGTTTCGGCAAACGCTTGCATGGATCAATTGAGTTTTCGCTGCGGTGCGATCGCGGCCGCTAGTTCCAAAGCATTTTTTGAATGACGATATGTATCGTATCGGGTGCGAGCCGATGAATAGCGTGTGCCCCTCGTTGCCAATCGATATGTTCAAGCACCAGTACGACGACAATCGTATCGAACGAATCTCTGAGGTGTGTCGCCTCAATGTCGTCGATAACGAATTTCACCCGCTGCAATCCGGCTTGCGCGAATCGTTCCCGCGCGCAGTCAAGAAAATTTCCGTTGATATCGCTGATCGTGATATCGAATTGCTCAAAGTTCGCCGCGGAAATGTAGTCCAAAAACTGCGCCGTTCCGCCGCCAACCAGCAATAGCTTGGTTGTGGTTTTCGCACTGCGTAGATCAAGCATCGATTGCATCAATGCCGCATTGGCCGCCGCTTGGCCCACTCGATGCATGTGATCGTCGAGATCAGCCGGGGCGATCAGTG
>JANNFT010000119.1:0-2333 GCA_031380185.1 Pseudomonadota bacterium | reverse complement strand
GATTTTTTCCGTTTCCGAGGCTTTATATTGCTTGGTCCAGCGGCCGATTTGGCGCGCCAGATAGTTGCCCGGTTTACCAAAATCGCCGAGTCCGATTTTTTCGTAATTGACTTGATGCAGCGCGGCGATGACGCGGTTAAGCTCTTCCCAAATCGCTTTGCGTTGATCGGGGTTCATGCCCGGTAACGCTTGATCCCACAATACCCGGCCTTCGACGCAATCCATGATGTAAAACGCCGTTCCGATGACGTTTTCGTTTTCGCATAACGCATAAGTTTTTGCCACGGGAATACCGGCGGAATACAGCGCGGTGATGACGCGATATTCGCGATCTACCGCGTGGGCCGAGGGCAACAACTTGCCAGGCGGCTTGCGGCGCAAAACATAGCGTTTGCCGCCCGCGCTCAGGCGATAGGTCGGATTCGATTGCCCGCCTTTGAATTGCTCGACGCTCAGCGCGCCGGAAAAACCTTCCACATGGTCGCGCATATAGCGCTCGAGCGCGTCGGCTTCGAAGCGATGTTTTTCTTGCACCGGCATGGTGCCGACGAATTCTTCGTGCATGGTTTTAATCGTTTTCTATGGTCGACAGCAAAATTACTTTTCGAAATGTCATTCTGAGTAAAGCGAAGGACCTGCTTTAATGGACGCCGGAAAAAGCAGATCCTTCACTGCGTTCAGGATGACATGGGTTTAGGATGACCTGTTAAGTTATTCAACGGGAGAGTTCTTCACCCACGCCCGCATATCCCACGGCTGATACAAGGTCCAGATGTAGTCCTTGCACGCCGTCTCGCGTAAGTGGTGAATATTGTCACGATCCATGACGTCGATCATCTTTTGGAATACCGCTTCGCTGGGAAATTCGACCACGACAAAAATCTGGCGTTTGATATCGCCGTGCATATGGCGAATCGGATCGTGGCCGGACGCCACGACTTTGCCGCCGTAGCCATAAATAATCTTTCCGGCTTTAACGCTGTAATCCTTGTATTGTTCTTCTTTGCCGGCAATCAGCGTGAATACATTTAGAGCGTAAACCATAAGGATGGTACCATTTACGAATGTAAGATTATGCCATAACCCGCTCACTAAAACCCTCGGAGGAAACACCATCATGGCGACACTAAATACACAAGTTTTATTGGCAAGCCGGCCGGAAGGTTGGGTGTCGGAAAGCAATTTCAAGATCGTACAAACGCCCGTCGCCAGCCCGAAAGACGGCGAATTATTGCTCAGAAATCATTTCCTCTCGCTCGACCCGTACATGCGCGGCCGCATGAATGCGGTGAAGTCCTACACCAAGTATCAGGAATTGAACGAAGTAATGACCGGCGGAACGGTCGCCGAAGTAATCGAATCCAAGCACCCGAAATTTCAGGTCGGCGACTTTGTTGTGACGATGTCGGGCTGGCAGCAATATGCCATCAGCAACGGCGAGGGCTTGATGAAGGTCGATGGCAAACTCGCGCCGTTATCCTATTACGTCGGCATCCTCGGCATGCCCGGCGCCACCGCGTGGATTGGCCTGAACGAATTCATGAAGCCAAAAGCCGGTGAGACCGTCGCCGTCTCCGCCGCGTCCGGCGCGGTCGGCAGCGTGGTTGGGCAGTTGGCGAAAGCGAAAGGTTGCAGAGTCGTCGGCATCGCCGGCGGCAAAGCCAAGTGCGACTACGTCGTAAAGGAATTGGGTTTCGATGCGTGCGTCGATTACAAAGCGGGTAACTTGCGTGAGGATTTCAAAGCCGCCGTTCCGAACGGCGTCGATGCCTACTTCGAAAACGTCGGGGGCGATGTGATGGACACCGTGCTCTCAAGATTGAATGCATTTTCACGCATTGCGCTATGCGGCATGATTTCAGAATACAACGACGCCGATCCGAAAGGCATCCGATTGCTGCGTGCCTTACTCGTCAATCGCACCATGCTGCGCGGCTTCATCGTTACCGATCATTTGGATAAATGGCCGGCCGCGTTTGCTGAAATCGGCGCGTTGCTCAAGCAAGGAAAAATGAAATATCACGAGACGATGAGCGATGGCATCGAGAGCGCGCCAAAGGCTTTTATCGGCATGCTCAAGGGTGAGAACTTTGGTAAGCAGTTGGTGAAATTAGTCTAGTTAGGGCATCGCCGTGTCATTCCCGCGAAGGCGGGAATCCATTTGGCGTTTCTCGTCGCTAAGGCACTATGGATTCCCGCCTTCGCGGGAATGACAAGATTTAGAGACCAACGGGAATTAGAACATCGCACCGCGCGCACTAATTGGCCATAACTGCTCGACCACGCCGTTGCGCACGCCGACATACCAATCATGCAGGTTCACCGTCGGATCG
>JANNFT010000083.1:0-18376 GCA_031380185.1 Pseudomonadota bacterium | reverse complement strand
GGCAACTGGGGCGCACCGCGGCGCATGGTGGCGGTACGGCAAAGCGCGAAGCTGCGTGAAGCCGCTCCCGGCAAGACGCTGTCACTGTTCAAGGACGATGCCGACATGAAGCTGTGGCGCTATGGGGTGGTGTGCACCACGTTGAAATTCTCCGCGCTTGAGGTGTGGCGAACCTACCGCGGGCGCGCAGACTGTGAGAACCGGATCAAAGAACTGAAGGCGGACTTTGGGCTTGAGAGCTTCAATCTGCGGGACTTCTGGGCCACGGAGGCGGCGCTGACGGCGACGATGCTGGCCTACAATCTGATGAGTTTATTCCAGCAGTCGGTTATGCGCACCTCGGTTCAGCCGACGATGGCGACTTTGCGCCACCCGGTGTTTGCTGCGCCTGCGTGGTGCGCAGATCAGAATGGCCCGCGCGCTGATCAATACACGGTGGCAATGCCGCGTCAGCGCCGCGCATGGTTCTCGGGGCTGTGGAGTGCAGCGCTTGATCCGCCGCGTATCCCGGATTTAGCAAGAAATACTTTCTAATGAATAATCTCGGTTTATATATCTGGGTCTCGATGACAACGATGCCGCATTGGAATGGCTGCAACGAGGCTATGATGAGCGGCCCAACCAGCATTTGGCCTACATGAAGGTCGGCCCCTTCTACAATCGGATTCGCTCTGACCCGCGATTTATTGCGCTGCTAAAGAAAATTGGGCTCGAGAAGTCATAGGGCGATTTTCGTTAGTAGTTGTAGGGTGGGCAAACAGTATTATCGTTTGCCCACGCGGTCACTCATAAACCGTCACCGCGTGGCCATAAACAATATGCACACCCTACGCCGGAAGGCCTGTGGATATTGGTTCCTAGGTCATGCCCCGCCACGAGCCACGTTGCATGAGGCTCGTGGCGATGCTCAAATAAAATGTAGAGTGGGTCAAGCGTAACGGTCTCACCGTTCCACATATCCCATCCCGTCCACGCATAATGTGCCACGAGGCAATATCCATGCGTCTCGTGGCATGGCGCCTGTTAGAAAATATACGGCACGAAACGTTTCGTGCGATCGCGGTAAGACCGATAGTGCAAGAACTTTGCGCTCATCAAGCGTTCTTCGAAACTGGCTTTGGCTAAGAGGATCAGGCCCAACGCAATCCACAATCCGAACTTGAGCCACCTGTTTTCCGCGACGACGAATGCCGCCGCCGCGAGCAGTAATGCGCTGTACATGGGATGGCGAATGAATCGATACGGGCCACTGGTAATGAGCTTCGCGGTGGCCTTCGGCTCGGGGCGAATATTGAAGTTGCCGAGGCGATTGTGGAGCAGTGTGTAAATACCGAGCGCAATGCCGGCGACGATCGCGATCCAAAAGATGATGCCGAAGCGTTGTGCGCTGAACGGCCAAACGATCAGGCCGATCAACGCGAATTGCAAACTAATTAATACAACGGAAAGTTGGCTCAGCCCCATTCCGCGAGCGCGGCGCCCCACGTTAGTCCGCCGCCGAAAGCCGCCATTAACACTAAATGGCCGGGCTTAATTTTTCCGGCGCGCACGGCTTGATCGAGCGCGATTGGAATCGACGCCGAAGCGGTATTACCGATGGTATCGACATTGATCACGACTTTTTCGGCCGGGATGCGCAAGCGTTGTCCGACCGCTTCGATAATGCGCAAATTGGCTTGATGGGGGACGAAGACGTCGACATCGTCGATGGTATAGCCGTGCTTATGCAGAATATTGAGCGACGATTCCGTCATGCGTTCAACCGCGAGACGGAATAACGCCGGGCCATTCATGTGTACGCTGGTCTGTCCGCTTTCGATGAGTTCGTCGCTAAACGGATCACGCGAGCCGCCCGCAGGAATGTAAAGCAACTCCGCCGCTGCGCCATCGGACGCGACTTCGACATCGATCAATTGCGGTCCGTAAGGGACGTTGCTGAATACCGCTGCTGCCGCGCCGTCGCCGAATAGCACGGAGGTTTTGACGCTGGAACGCGTCACGATGCGTGTGATGTAGTCGACATTCGCGACCAAAATATTCTGCGGCTTGCTGCTCGCGGCAAGTAGGCCGCGTGCAACCCAAGCACCGTACAGAAAACCGGAACAGGCCGCGACCAAATCGAATGCCGCGGCTTTTTTCGCGCCGAGATGCGCTTGGATTTGGCAGGCGGTAGAGGGGAGCAACATTTCCGGCGTGACCGTGGTGCAGATGATGGCGTCAAGGTCAGCCGCGCCAATGCCGGCTTGGTCCATTGCCGAGCGCGCCGCTTGCGTGCCGAGTATCGAGGCGTGTTCGTCCGGTCCCGCTTGACGGCGCTCGCGAATGCCGGTGCGCGCCATGATCCATTCGTCGCTGACGTCGCCGGATGCGGTAAAAACGTCGTTACCGATTATTTTTTTCGGCAACGCGTGGGCCGTGCCGAGAATAGCTACGTTTTGAACCAGTCGATTTTGCGGTTTTGGTTGTTGATCGACCAAGGTTTCGTGGTTATCCCCTGAGCGGATTAATGTATCAAGTTCCATTTTATGGCCAGTCTCGTGCTGGAATCAACGTTCGATTCTGCGCGCCCGTAATAGAAATGTAAAGGAAAGGCGGAATCGAATTACCAGTAATTTTCAACAGATATTTGGCCCGGATCTTTGCGTTTATTTAGCTTGAGTCCGCGCGTTTCGAGAATTGCGCGGGTGTCGTGCACCATATCCGGATTGCCGCAGATCATGACCTGGGATCGGTCCGCCGTGATGTTGACGCCGGCGCGCGCTTCGAGTGCGCCGTTGGCGATGGCGCCGGGCACGCGTCCCTTGATGGCAAAGTTCGTGTCTTCGCGGCTGACAAAGGGGGCGTAAATGAATTGATCGCCATACACACTGAATGTTTCAATGGTGTCGCGATAACTCAATTCCTTCGCTTGGCGCACCGCGTGCACCAACACGATTTTCTGGAAGCGTTGCCAGGGATCGTCGGTTTTGAGAATCGAGAGAAACGGCCCAAGCGCGGTTCCGGTCGAGAGCAGCCATAGATTTTCGCCGGGCGGCACGTCAGCCAGGGTCAAAAATCCAGCGCCCTTTGGCGCCAGAAATACTTCATCGCCCGGGTTCATTGCTTGCAAGCGCGGCGACAGCGGGCCTTCCGGTACGATGATGGAGTAGAACTCGTAAGGCCGCTCGTTCGGCGCGTTTACGAAAGAGTAGCTGCGGGCGATGATTTGCCCATCGATTTCCAATGCGAGGCGGCCGAATTGGCCGGCGCGGAACGGTTCGATCTCAGCGTCGACGCGCAGCGAATAGAGCTGGTCGGTCCACATTTTCTTTTCGACCACCCGACCTGGAATCCATTTACCTGTCACTTCTCACTCTCCTAATGTTGCGCTGCGCAAAACGCAAAATGATAAACTACTTCGGATTCCACCAGGAGAAAATCGTATGTCAATGCTGAAGAAGCTGGACTATGCCGATGCGCCCGCCGAGGCGAAGGCGGTGATGGACGACATCAAGGCCACACGCAACGTTGCCGACGTCAACAACGTCTGGAAAGTTCTGGCGAACGATCCGCGCCAAATGCGGCAGTTTTGGGAAGAAATTAAGGTCGTGATGGCGCCGGGCAAACTCGATGCGCTGACTAAGGAAATGATTTACGTTGCCGTGAGCATCACGAATAGCTGCGAGTATTGTATTCATTCTCACTCGGCCTCGGCGCGCAAGCAAGGCATGAGCGATGAAATGTACGCGGAGCTTGTCGGCGTCGTGGCGCTGGCCAACAAGGGTAATCGCATCGCGACCGGCTACCAAATTGAAGTCGACGAACAATTTAAACGCTATTCTTGAAATTCCATTACCTGGCAGATGCCCGAAGAATGAATACAATTGCGGCTCTACAGGTGGGTATGGCTGTAGCCCAGTATCCATGCGGTGTGCGGCGCGTCGAATTTTGTGGCTAAAATTCCGCGTGAAGACTGTATACGGTGTGCGCAATTGGAACTTAATTCGGTTCTACAGGTCTTTGAACTATCGATCGTTTCGCCCTAGCCGGCTTTGCAGTTATACTGCGCCAGCGTCGTTTGAATGGGCGATCGGACGGGGCGCTACGCTACCGTTACGTCGAACAGTTGAGGAATAAACATTTGCAGGGAGTTAGCCGTACGTGAGTGATCGGGAAATCGATCAGGAATTGGTGCGGCGTGCGCAAACGGGTGAAAAACGCGCGTTTGAGCTATTGGTCATCAAGTATCAGCGTAAGCTCGCGCGTTTGCTCGGGCGCCTGGTGCGCGACCAAGCCGAGGTTGAAGATGTGACCCAGGAGGCTTTCATAAAGGCATACCGTGCTTTACCGTCGTTTCGAGGCGATAGCGCGTTTTATACTTGGCTGTATCGTATTGGCATCAATACGGCGAAAAATTATTTGGTGGCGAACGGCCGCCGGCCGCCGACCTCGACCAATTACGCGAGCGAAGACGCGGAAGGATTTGACGACGCAGATCAACTCCGGGATATGAATACACCTGAAAATGAACTTGCGAGTAAACAGATTGCCGAAACAGTGAATGCGACGATGGCGGCGCTTCCCGAAGAGTTGCGAACGGCGATCACGCTGCGTGAGATTGAAGGTTTGAGTTACGAAGAAATTGCAGAAATAATGAATTGCCCGATCGGCACCGTGCGTTCCAGGATTTTCCGGGCGCGCGAAGCGATCGCCGAAAAATTAAGACCCCAGTTGGACATTAGATCAGACAGGAGATGGTAGGATGACTCAAGAAATATCCGCCCTGATGGATGGTGAAGTAAACCAGGCTGAAGTAGACGGCGTCATTAAAGCCTGTCACCAAAACGAACAGCATAAAGAGGCGTGGCGCTGTTATCACCTGATCGGCGAAGCCCTACGCGCCGAGCGCGGGCACATACCTGGTTTGGAAAAACGCATTCTGTTCCAGTTACACAGCGAACCGACTGTTCTGGCGCCGCGGCGCCGCGCTTGGGCGCCGACGTTTCCCCGCATTGCGCTCGCGGCTGCGGCTTCGTTGGCGACCATTTCCGCCGTCGCTTGGCTCGCATTCCAGCAAGCGCCGGCGCCGCAACCGCAAGTTGTCACCATCGCGCCGCTACCCAGTTCTCAGCCCATCGCGGCGAATCGCGATGACGATTTTGTGCTGGCCCATCGTGAATTTACCGCAGCGCCTGATGCGTTAATTCCAGCGAGTTTCGGCGTTGACCGCAGTGCGGATGGGACGCGATGATAGATAGCCGTTGGGTTATTTGCCTCACGCTGTGTTACGCCTCAATTTGCAGCGCCGCAGACCCGGCGCTTGATGCCATGGCGTGGCTCACGCGCATGGCAGCCGCGGCGCGCCAATTGAACTACGACGGCACTTTCGTCTACCGCCACGGCGATCAATCGGAAACGTCGCGCATTCGACATCTTGCCGATGAGATCGGGGAGATAGAAAAAATTGAATCCATGGAGGGCCCGGTTCGCGAGATCATTCGCAACAACGACGAAGTCTGGTGTTATATTCCGGAACTGAAGGCGATTAAAATTGATCGCGCCCAAGCCAAACGATTCTTTCCGGCCTTGATTAGCGATCCGGCGCAACACTTCACCGAAGGTTACGTGATTCAAGTTAAGAGCAAAGATCGCGTCGCCGGGCGCGATTGCCAACAAATTCATCTCGAACCGAAAGATAAATTTCGTTACGGCTATCGTCTCTGTGCGGACATCGAAACGGGATTGTTGCTGCGAGCGAATACCGTGCGCGGTCGTGACGTTGTCGAACACTTCAGCTTCAGCGACGTTCACATCGGCCGGCTTATGGTTCGCGATTCCCTCAAATCCAATTTCTCCAATGAAAATTGGGTTCGCCACAATCCGCCGGTGCCCGATCTGTCCGGTTGGACGGTAAAGAATCTGCCGCCGGGTTTCAAGAAACAAGTCGAGTTGCGGCGCACGCTGGCGAATCGGCCTGGTCCCGTGACACAGTTGCTTTATTCGGACGGGCTGGCGTCGGTCTCGGTGTTTATCGAGCCGCGTAAAGGCGAACCCAAAGCAACCAGCCGACCCAGTCAACAAGGTGCGGTGAGTTTCTATAGCCGGCAAATTATCGACCATAATGTGATCGTTGTCGGCGAAGTACCGGCAATCGCCGTGATGGAAATCGCCAACGGGGTCGTCAAGGAGTCGCGTCCTTAACCAACGCGCAGTACCGCTATCGAACAGCGTCGCGCGCAGGCTCATCGCGCTAACGTCGGTTTCCCACGAATTGCGACCCAAACTTATTAAGCGAAGAAATAGGGAATGACTATGAACAAACTAATATTTTGGCCACTGCTGTTGTTGCCGGCTGGGCTGTCGTCACTGGAGGCCCGGGAGTTGCCGGATTTTGCCGACTTGGTTGAGCGCCACGGCGCCGAAGTCGTTAACATCAGCACGACGAGCAGCTTAAAGGCACAATCGGGCGTGGCGCCGAATATCCCGGAAGACGATCCTATGTTCGATTTCTTTCGCAAATATATTCCACAACCCATTCCGAAAGGCGAGGGTCAATCCTTAGGCTCGGGTTTCATTATCTCTGCTGACGGTTACATTATGACCAATTCTCATGTCGTCACGGCTGCCGACGAAATTACCGTGACGCTAAACGACAAGCGAGAATTTAAGGCTAAAGTGATCGGTTCGGACAAGCGCACCGATGTCGCGCTAATTAAGATCGAAGCGACCGGATTATCCAAAGTGGCGTTTGGCGATACGACTAAGGTGCGCGTCGGTGATTGGGTCTTAGCAATTGGTTCGCCGTTCGGATTCGACAATAGCGTGACGGCGGGCATTGTCAGCGCCAAAGGCCGATCTTTGCCGCAGGAAAATTATGTGCCGTTTATCCAGACTGATGTGGCGATCAATCCCGGCAACTCCGGCGGCCCTTTATATAACTTGAACGGCGAAGTCATCGGCATCAATTCGCAAATCTATAGTCGCACCGGTGGCTTCATGGGCCTGTCATTCGCGATCCCCATCGACGTTGCGATGGACGTTTCGAATCAACTACGCAGCGGCGGTAAGGTGACCCGCGGTTGGCTCGGCGTCGTAATCCAAGAGGTCACGAAAGAGTTAGCTGATTCCTTTGGGTTGTCCAAGCCACAAGGTGCGCTGATTGCCAATGTCGAGAAAGGTGGGCCGGCGGAAAAAGCCGGGCTCGAACCCAGCGACATCATTTTGAAGTTCGACAACAAGGATGTTAAAACCTCAACAGACCTGCCGCGCTTGGTCGCAGCGGTAAAACCGGGAGCGAAAGCCAATTTGCAGATTTGGCGCAAGGGTGCGAACAGGGACATAAGCGTATCGATTGGGGAAATTCCGGTCGACAAAACCCCGAATGAGGCGCCGCCGTTCAAGCGCGGTAAGACCGAAAATATCGGTAAGCTCGGCCTAACGCTTTCCGAACTTAGCGCCGATCAGCGCAAAGAACTCAAAATTTCCGCCGGCATTTTAGTGGAAGAAACAAAGGGCGCTGCCGCTCGTGCGGGTCTGCAGGCGGGCGATGTGATTCTCGCGATTAACAACAGCGAAGTGAAAACCATCGAGCAGTTCAATCAAGCGTTAGGCAAACTCGAGGCGCGCAAGAACCTGGCGTTGCTGGTTCGCCGCGGTGAAGCAACGCAGTACATTACGCTGCGTATCGAAGCGGGGCAATGACGCGGCTGACGCTGTACGGCCGAGAACTTTGCCATCTGTGCTACGACATGGAGCGCGCTTTGGCGGGTTGCCGCGCCGAGCGTGACTTCGAACTCGAAATCATCGACATCGACCATGATCCGCAGTTGGTCGCTCGATTCGGGGAGTGGATTCCGGTATTGATGGCCGGCGATACGCAAATTTGCCGCTATCATTTGGATCGCGAAGCTTTCAATGCATACTTCCAAAAATTGCAGTAAAATCACGGGTTAATTTGATGAAAAGGGCATCCGGTGATGCCCTTTTTTATAGCGTGCCGCAAAATATTTGTAAGCTCATTGACCATTCAACCTAGAAACGACAGTTGGACGGGGCGGAGTGCGACGTCACAACCCTGCAATCCGCCGCGTCGCGGAAGCTGACCCAACGGGTAAGCGCACAATTTATGAAGAATTTTATTAAGCCCATGATGTTCGACAACCGAAGCAGCGGTCAAATGCCGTTTCTGGGTTTAATCGGCGCTGCGGAATCATTAGCGCAATGAAACACATTCGAAATTTTTCAATCATCGCGCACATCGACCACGGCAAGTCGACTCTTGCCGATCGCTTTATCCAGACTTGTGGGGGTTTGTCCGATCGCGAGATGGAAGCGCAAGTGCTCGATTCGATGGATCTCGAGCGCGAGCGCGGCATCACTATCAAGGCGCAAACCGCTGCGCTGACCTACAAGGCGCGCGACGGCCAGACCTATGCTCTAAACCTAATCGATACGCCCGGTCACGTCGATTTTTCCTATGAAGTTTCACGCTCCTTGTCGGCCTGCGAAGGCGCGTTATTGGTCGTCGACGCCTCGCAAGGTGTGGAAGCACAAACCGTCGCGAACTGCTACACCGCGACAGAACAGGGCGTAGAAGTTGTTCCGGTGCTGAACAAAATCGATTTGCCATCGGCCGATCCGGAGCGGGTGATAATGGAAATCGAGGACATTATCGGCATCGACGCGACGGATGCAGTTCGGGTCAGCGCCAAGACCGGCGAAGGCATCATTGACGCGCTGGAGGCGGTGATTGCGCGCATTCCAGCGCCCAGCGGTGATCTGGCTGCGCCACTCAAAGCGCTGATTATCGATTCGTGGTTTGATAACTATGTTGGCGTGGTGATGCTGGTGCGCGTGGTCGACGGCCAATTGCGGCCCAAAGATAAAATCTTGCTGATGTCGACTCGGACTAATTTCCTGTGCGAGCAAGTCGGCGTCTTCACCCCGAAATCGTTGACGCGCGAAAGGCTTTCGGCGGGCGAAGTGGGATTTGTGATTGCCGGTGTGCGTGAGCTATCGGCGGCCCGCGTTGGCGATACGATAACGTTACTGGAGCGACCTGCGAGCGCGGCGCTGCCAGGTTTTAAAGAGATTAAATCGCAAGTGTTTGCCGGGCTTTATCCGGTGGAGGCAAACGAGTATGAAGCCTTGCGTGATGCCCTCGAAAAGCTCAAGCTCAACGATGCCTCGTTGCATTACGAGCCGGAGACCTCGCAAGCTCTTGGGTTTGGTTTCCGCTGCGGTTTTTTAGGGCTGTTGCACATGGAGATTGTGCAGGAACGGCTTGAGCGAGAGTACGACATGGACTTGATCACCACGGCGCCGACCGTGGTGTATGAAGTAGCGATGGCGGACGGCAGTGTTATGGAAATCGAAAATCCATCGCGCTTGCCCGATGCCTCTAAAATCGCGGAAGTGCGTGAACCGATTATTACCGCGACTATTATCTCGCCGCAGGATTACGTCGGCGCGGTCATTACCCTGTGTACGCAAAAACGCGGCGTGCAAAAAGATCTGCACTACCTTGGCCGGCAGGTCATCCTTACCTACGAGATGCCAATGAACGAAGTGGTGATGGATTTCTTCGACAAACTAAAATCGGTGAGTCGCGGTTATGCCTCGTTGGACTATGAATTTAAGGAATTCCGCGCGGCGGATTTGGTGAAGCTCGATATCTTGATCAACAGCGAGAAAGTTGATGCGCTATCTTTAATCATCCACCGCGCCAGTTCACAATACCGTGGACGGGAATTGGCATCACGCATGCGCGAGCTGATTCCGCGTCAAATGTTCGATGTCGCCGTTCAAGCCGCCATTGGCTCCCACATCATCGCACGCGAGACTATTAAAGCCTTGCGCAAAAACGTATTGGCAAAATGTTACGGCGGCGATATTTCGAGAAAACGAAAGTTGCTGGAAAAACAAAAGGCGGGTAAAAAACGTATGAAACAAGTCGGCAATGTCGAGATACCGCAAGAAGCGTTCTTGGCCATTCTACAAGTGGAGAGCAACTAATGGATTTATCTGTCATAGCGATGATTGCCGTGGCCACTAGTTTTCCGCTGGTGATTTGGGACGTAGTGACTAGCTTTCGCAAGAACGCATCGACGACGATTCAGCCCTATATGCAGACGGCGTATATGGTACTTTTTATCGCCGGATTTTATCTTTTGGTATCTAAGAATATTTTGAATTTTGCCGCGGTGTTGCTCATCTTCACCGTCATCACCGGTGTCATTTGGAGTTGGGATTTGATTCGTGATCGAAGCGCGCGATCGGCCGGCGCCGCCGCAGCAACGCCGGACGGGGCAAAAGCGCCAGAAACCGCGCCCAAGCCGGAACCGGCCTGGCTCGAGATCGCCAAAAGTTTTTTCCCGGTGATACTCATCGTGTTCATGGTGCGCTCGTTTTTGATCGAACCCTTCAAAATTCCCTCCGGATCGATGATTCCGACACTGCTGATCGGCGATTTCATTTTGGTGAATAAATTCACCTATGGCATTCGCTTGCCTGTGGCCAACAAAAAAATTGTCGCGCTGAACGATCCGCAGCGCGGCGATGTGATGGTGTTTCGCTATCCTGAAGATTTGTCGGTTGATTATATTAAGCGCATTGTCGGCGTTCCCGGCGATAAAATCGAGTATCGAAACAAGCGACTGACCATCAATGGCAAAGCGGCCCCGACCGTGGATGCCGGAGATTATCTAGACGTCGAAGCGGATCTGAATTATCAGAATCTAAAGCTCAATATGGAGGAACTGGGAACTCACGTCCATCGAACTATCCAGAATCCGGACGTTCCCGCGGTGCATCTTGGCAGCGTGCAATCGTTTCCGCATCGAGAGAACTGCACGATAAGCGAAGATGGATTGATCTGTACTGTGCCGCCCGGCCATTATTTTATGATGGGCGACAACCGCGATAACAGTAAAGACAGCCGCTACTGGGGATTTGTACCCGATGAAAATATTGTCGGGAAAGCGTTCATGATTTGGTGGCATTGGGGAAAGTTTAGTCGAATTGGTCAATCCATAAACTAAGCAAAGGGAGAACTGAATGATTAAGCAACGTGGAATGGGTATGTTAGGCATCTTGTTTATCGTTATCCTGGTTGTTGCCGCGGCCATTGTGTCGATGAAAGCCATTCCGGCCTATCTCGAATATTTCACCATCAAAAGCACCTTCACAGCTTTGAAGGCCGAAGCAAAAAACGGTAGCGCAAAGTCGATCAAAGATAGATTTAACGCCAGAGCAATCATAGACGACATCAAGAGCCTTAAGGCGGAGGATCTTGAGATCAGCAAACAAGGTGGCGAGCTTGTCGTCAGCGCGAGTTATCAGAAAGTCGTGCCGCTTTTCGCGAACGTCAGCTTGTTGATCGATTTCGAAGCGACGACACAGGAGTAACACGCGATCGGATCTCACTTTGCGCCGATGACTCGCGATCGTAAAATTGAGCAAAAGCTTGGATATCTATTTTCCGACGTTGGCCTGCTCAAGGATGCACTGACCCATCGTAGCCATGGTGCAGGCCACAACGAACGCTTGGAGTTTCTTGGCGACAGCGTGCTGAATTGCGCCGTTGCGGATGCGTTGTTCCGGCGTTTTCCGCAATTGGCTGAAGGTGAACTAAGTCGACTTCGAGCTGCGCTGGTAAATAAAAATGTACTCTGTGAGATCGCTTTGACGCTTGATCTCGGCGATGCGATTTTGCTTGGCGAGGGGGAGCTTAAAAGCGGTGGCCAGCGCCGCCCGTCGATTTTGGCCGATGGCCTGGAAGCCTTATTTGGCGCGGTGTTTATCGATGCTGGATTCGCTACGGCAGCGGACGTGATCGCGCGATTGTTCGTCGGCCATTTCGACCGGCTCGATCCCACTAGTATCGCTAAGGATCACAAGACCCGTTTGCAGGAGTATCTCCAGGGCCGGAGGATTGCCATTCCAAAATACGACGTCTTGGAAACCAGCGGAGAAGCCCACGAACAGACGTTTCGCGTAGTGTGCCAAATCCCGAATCTGAAGTTGCAATTCGAGGGCGTCGGCGCAAGTCGAAAATTGGCTGAGCAAGAGGCCGCGGCCGCTGCCTATCGCGAAATTACCAATGAGTGATGGTAGTTTTCGTTGTGGGAGTATTGCGATTGTCGGTCGACCGAACGCCGGTAAGTCGACCTTGCTCAATCATTTGATTGGGCAAAAAATCAGCATCACGTCGCGTAAGCCGCAGACCACGCGGCACCGCCTGCTCGGTATTGTCACTAAGCCCGACGCGCAGTATCTATTCCTTGATACGCCCGGCTTGCAAACACATTACAAAAGCGCATTGAACAAGGCAATGGGCCGGTCGATCGCTTCCGCGCTGGAGGAAGCGAATGTTATTCTCTGGGTTCTAGAAGGCTTGGACTTCGATACGCGGGAACAACATTTGCGACGATTGCTACCGGCCGATCGACCGGTGATCGCCGCGATCAACAAGATCGACAGCTTGGCGGACAAGCGCCATTTGCTGCCCCATTTGGCGCGGCTGGCCGAAGAATTCGAGTTTAAAGCGATGGTTCCCGTTTCTGCAAAGCAAGGCGCCGGTTTGGACGATTTATTAAAGGCGATCAAGCTGCATTTGCCAGAAGGTGAGGCGATGTTTCCCAATGATGAAATGACCGACCGCAATGAAAGTTTCCTCGCGGCGGAAGCAATACGCGAAAAACTCATGCGCAATATGGGCGATGAAATTCCTTACGCGGCCCATGTGGATATAATTCAGTTCAAAATCGAAGGCGTTACACGGCACATTGAAGCCGAGATTATCGTGACGCGCGATAACCACAAGGCGATGGTCATTGGCAAGGGCGGCGACAAGCTCAAGACTATTGGTACAGCCGCGCGCTTGGATTTAGAGAAACTGTTCGGCGGAAAAGTTTATCTCGGCCTTTGGGTGAAGGTAAAACCGGATTGGGTCGATGATCAAACCTTGTTGCGAAACTATGGCTATACCTAATAACGTATGCCCGTAATGCCATAACCATGCACCTCTTGGCAATGCCTTTGCAGCTGTCCAACGGCTCGTGGCCAGTAGCTAGCCTCGGGCTAACCCGTATCCATTCGGGTTACGGCGATGCCGTCGACGTTTTTTGTGTTTTTGTCGATTCGACGTAGATGATCAGCAACGCTGACCAAGGTGATCCACAATTGCAATCGCGCTCAAGCCAAGTATTTCTATGGACCGCACTGCGATCTTATTTACCATGGATCGCTTTAGCGGTTTCAATTTTGGCCACCTTTGTCGCATGGCGCCTTGCCATTCCTCCTAACGCTAAACCGGGTTCGATCAATCTTTTAGCGGTTGTGTTTGACGGCATGCTGGCAGGTGTAGGAATGTTTTTCGTATCGTGGTTTGCCGTGGCCGAGAACTTGCGTCACCAGTTTAGGCAAAACCTCAGCATCCGCGCATTGCAACAGAGTGACGAACGTTATCGCAGTGTGGTCGATAACGTTCAGGAAGTCATTTTTCAGCTTAGCTCGGACGGCGCCTGGACATTCCTAAACTCCGCGTGGGCCGAGTTATCGGGCCACACGATCGCCGAAACATTGGGTCGAGGATTCCTTGCTTATTTTCATCCCGATGATCGCGAGAAATGCCGGTCAGTGCTGGACGCGATCGACGCTGGCAGTGGCGAGAATTTTGAACGTAACGTACGTCTCACGCGGGACGATGGCGACTATCGCTGGGTACGCATTAACATGCGGCGCGGCGCCGGCGCATCCGCGGATGACTACGCCAGCGCCGGTTCAATTGTTGACATCAGCGCGCGAATCCGGGCAGAGAAGGCGCTGCGCGAAAGCGAGCAGCGCTATGCTTTGGCGCTGGAAGCGGCCAGCGACGGCATGTGGTTTCACGATTTGTTAGCGGACAAAATTTCTTTTTCCAAGCATTGGAAAGAGATGCTCGGCTACAGCGCGGAGGAGATGCAAAACAACGTGGAAACGGTGATGAAACTTATCCATCCCGCTGATATCACGCGCTACAAGGTTGCGCTGCAGGCACATTTCGAACGGGCGACACCGTTGGCGCTGGAGGTGCGCCTGCGCCCGAAGGAGGGCGAGTATCGTTGGTTCAATCTGCGCGGCCAAGCGGTGTGGGACGAGCATGGCGTCGCCTTGCACATGGCCGGCGCGGCGACCGATGCGACCGCTCGAAAAGTCGCTGAGTCCGAGGCCAAGCGGCTGAACGAGCGTTTGAATACCTCCGTGAACGAATTGCAGCAACAAGCCGAGGAACTCTCGAAGCTACGCGAAATGGCAGACTTGATTCAATCCTGCACAAGTCTCGAAGAGGCTTATCGCATCGTCGGCAGTTTTGCGCAACGTCTTTTTAGCGCCTCGTCCGGCGCGGCGTTCATGCTCAATGCGTCACGCAACTTAGTGGAAGCGACGACGGTTTGGGGCGATATTTCCACCGAAGAAGAAGTATTCCAGCCGGAAGATTGTTGGGCATTGCGCCGAACTAAGCCGAACCTGGTCGATACCCAACATAGCACCTTGAAGTGTTTGCATGTCAAGGGCGAGCCGCAGGGTGGCTATTTGTGTTTGCCGCTTACCGCCCAAGGTGAAACTTTCGGCACCTTGCATCTTCGCGACACTGCGACGGCGGGCGTGCAACGCCTATCGAATCGCAGCAATTTGATTGAGCTATTTGCTGAGCAAGTGGCGTTAACACTCGGCAATCTGAAATTGCGCGAAACGTTGCGTTCGCAATCGATCCGCGATCCGCTAACCGGGCTGTTTAATCGCCGCTACCTAGAAGAAACCCTTGCTCGGGAGGAACGGCGCGCGGCCCGCGCCAACACGCCGATCGGATTGATCGTTTTTGACGTCGATCATTTCAAGCGCTTGAACGATACCCATGGTCACGACGCCGGCGATGCCGTGCTGCGGGCCCTGGGCACATTGTTGCAAACCCACGTTCGCGAAGGGGATATCGCCTGCCGCTATGGCGGTGAAGAATTCGTCATTGCTTTGCCCGGCGCATCGATTGCGATCACCTGTGAGCGAGCGGAAGCGTTGCGCCAAGTGACGGAAAAACTCGCCTCGCTAGTGCCGGGACGCGGTGCTGAAAAAGTCACAATCTCCCTGGGCGCCGCCGCATATCCCGATCACGGCACGACTTGGCAAGAAGTCATACAAGCCGCCGATAAGGCCCTCTACCGCGCTAAGCAGGGCGGACGTAATCGAGTCGAAGCGGCATAGTTGTTCGTCGATGGTTAGCGCATCCTGCGCGAATTCCAATAATTATAAAAATAAACTAAATTCCGAATAAATATTCAGAATTAAGTTTGCTAAATTAAAGTAAATTGTTTAAAGTAATGTCTTATTAACTTGTTCGTTGTACCTGAATCGAAATGTTGCCATTCGAGCGACATCGATTCCTCAAAACTTAAGTACATAGTTAAGTCTGTTGCGCTGCAAAAAAGCGCTGCCATCTGATTTGATCGGACGCTATAGAAGTCCAAGCGCTGCCCGCATTGGCGGAGCGTCCGATCGAATTGGGGACCATCTCAGAAAACGGAAAATAAAGCGCGCTAAGTTATTTTAGAGCGGCTCAGTATCCGCTAAGTCTGCTTCCGTAAGCTCTCCATTGCGCAAATCCCTGCGTTCTTTTGGAGAAACACTATGAATCGCTACAGCAAACTTTCCCTGCTGGCCATTGCAATCGTCGCTGTGGGTACTGTCGCCTATGCCGCAAATAGCGGCATGGAAAACGATGCGATGGCCATCGCCAAAGCCAAGATTCCGCTGGCTCAAGCCGTCACTACCGCCGAACAACATGTCAACGGCAAAGCATCACGCGCCGAGTATGAGAACTCGAAGCATGGGTGGATCTACGACGTGGAAGTCGTCAGCGGGACCAAGGTCTTCGATGTCAAGGTTGACGCCGACAAGGGAACGGTCATCTCTTCCGCCGAAGACAAAGCGGACCGCGATGACGATCACGACAAACAAGACTGACTGCACCTAAGCATGGCCGGAGCAACCCAATGGGACGATCCGGCCGCTGCCTGGCTGGGCTTTCCGTGAGGTGTATTGTATGTTCCGCCCGCCTATAGCTTCGCCATCAGCATTCATCGCATCCCCTTTGGCAAGCCAATCCAACTTGGAAGGGTGCGTAAGTGAGAGGTCTATGGCTGGCCTAGGATTGCTCGGCCAGACTTGCCTCAATATCGATTACTCACGTCTGCCGGAGATACCAATATGATTACGCTATCCGCTACTGCAACGTCCAATTGGTTCAATAAAGTGCCAGAAGTGACCCTCTCGTTTTGGGTCATCAAAATTATGTCTACAACGGTCGGGGAAACTGGGGCCGACTTTTTGGCAGTGAATGCAGGCTGGGGGCAAGGACTGACCCGTGGGGTAATGGGTACGTTGTTGGCCATCGCACTCTTCATGCAGTTGCGTACACGGCGCTACAGGCCGTGGACCTATTGGCTCACGGTAGTACTAGTCAGCGTGGTCGGAACGCAGATCACCGATTTGCTCACAGACGGACTTGACGTGAGCCTGTACGTCAGCACCGCAGTGTTTGCAGCGGCGCTGGCAGCGATTTTTTCGATTTGGTATTGGGTGGAACGTACCTTGTCCATCCACGAAATTATCACGCGCCGCAGGGAGGTGTTTTACTGGGTAGTTATTCTCTGCACGTTTGCTTTGGGCACGGCTGCTGGCGATCTCGCCACCGAAGCACTTGGCCTGGGCTTCGCTTGGGGTGCGCTGTCTTTCGGCACACTGATTGCCTTCACCTATGCTGCTTGGCGCGTGGGCGGCAACGCTGTGTTGACCTTCTGGATTGGCTACATTCTGACGCGCCCCTTTGGCGCCGCGCTCGGTGACATGCTGACCCAGGCCAAGACCTACGGCGGCCTCGGTATGGGGGCCATGTGGACGAGTGCTCTATTCCTGACCGTGATCGTGATGCTGGTGGTAGTGGCGCAAATCAGCATCGGCAGCCGCACGGATTCGCAGATCGCCGAATAAACCAGACGTCCCTTAATCATACGAATCAAGGAAAAATCATGAGCTACTTTCATTCTCTTATCCGTCCTGTTGCAGCGGTATCGGCCATCGCGTTATTGGTTCTTGCTGCCGGGTGCTCGAAGCCTGCTGACACGAGTACAGCAGGTGCGGCGCCAAACTCGGCGACAGATCCATCCGGTACTGCCACGCCGGCAAAGAAACCATCCAAGTTGGGTGACGTGTCCGCATTTCGCAGCATCGCGTTAGATGTGGCCGCCAGCGTGGATAAGGGCGATCTGCTTGCGGCTAAAACACGTATCAAGGATTTAGAAATCGCCTGGGATTCGGCAGAGGCAGGCTTGAAGCCTCGCGCAGCGGACGACTGGCACGTGCTGGACAAAGCCATTGACAGTGCTCTTAAAGCGTTGCGCGCTGACACACCCAATCAAAGCAACTGCAAGACGCTCATGTCAGCACTGCTGAAGACGTTCGATACGCTCCAAGCAACCAATTAAAAGGCAGGCGTAGCGATATATGGAAACGACAACAAAAAATGCATTCAGCAAGATTCCAGAAATCACGTTGGTTTTCTGGATCATCAAGATCGCGGCCACGACGCTCGGCGAAACGGCAGGCGATGCTGTCTCGATGTCGATGAATCTTGGATACCTGGTCGGTACCATTATTTTCGCAGCGATATTTTTGGCTGCGGTAATCGCGCAAATCAAGGCCAAAGAGTTTCATCCGCTCCTTTACTGGGCGACGATCATTGCAACCACCACAGTTGGAACGACGCTGGCGGATTTTGCGGATCGCTATATCGGGATTGGATATGCCGGTGGATCGACCCTACTTCTCACCTTGCTGTTTGGTTCTTTGTTTGTCTGGCATCGAGTGCTAGGGTCTGTTTCGGTGAGTACGGTTAGCTCACCGAAGGCCGAGATGTTCTATTGGGTGACGATCATGTTTTCCCAAACATTGGGCACAGCGCTCGGTGATTGGACAGCCGACACTGCCGGACTTGGTTACGGAGGCGGTGCAATAGTATTCAGCGCCTTGCTGGCTCTTGTTGCGGCGGCGTACTACTGGACAAACATATCCCGTACCATGCTGTTTTGGGCAGCATTTATTCTTACGCGTCCACTTGGAGCTGTGGTCGGTGATTTTCTTGATAAACCGCTCAGTGCCGGTGGGCTGGCATTAAGTCGGTATTCTGCTTCGGCCGCTCTTTTTGCATTCATGCTGACTTGCATTTTGCTTTTTAAACAAAGGGCGGCAAGAAAGGCTCATTGACCGGAGGAGGATAAATGCGCGTTTTGTTAGTCGAGGACGATCCCATGATCGGGGAGGCTATCCAAGGTGCGCTCAAGGATGCGTCCTATGCGACTGATTG
>JANNFT010000077.1:0-4638 GCA_031380185.1 Pseudomonadota bacterium | reverse complement strand
GTCGTCGTAAAACTTCACCGCCTTGCCCTCGTGGGTGTACAAGGTCACGTTAGGAAAATAGTCGGCGCGCGGGCCATTGCGGCGGTTAGTTTCCGCCACGGTGCGTCCGGCAGCCAAACCCAGCGCTGCCGCGCCTAAACCGGCCAGTAATGTTCGTCTAGTGGTCATTTTGAAGTCCTTTCATATATTTAGTTGACAGTCGCTGCGCCGGTTAGTCGTCCTCGATGTCCCAGCGCAACATCATGGCGTGATCTTCGTGCACGGTGTTATGGCAATGCATGAGGTACTTGCCAGTGAAATCCCGGAAACGAAGGAATACTCGCACCGTCGAAGTCGGCCCTAGCACATAGACATCCTTGCGTCCCTTCTCGTGGGCAGGTACGGGCACGCTGATGCCGTCCGTGGTTCTGCTAAGAATGTGGCCTTCTTCAAAATGAATATGGACGGGGTGTGACCAACCACCAGAAGGGTTCACCAGTTCCCAGATTTCTGCGGCGCCTTTCGTTACTTTTACGCGCGGCGAGTTAGCGTTAAATAACTGATCATTGACTGTCCACAGCCCATTTTTTCGCGCGAACTCGAAGCGGCGGACCGGCGCCGCGGCGATCTCCTCGGCGGTCGGCGGTCGTAGCGGGCGAAGCTCACTGGGGACCTGACTCACGTCGGCCTCAATCGGAAAGTCTCCGACGATGATTTTCATCAACCGCGTGCCCGGCGCTCTGACGTCCTTCGGCCCA
This sequence comes from Pseudomonadota bacterium, assembly GCA_031380185.1. Lineage (GTDB taxonomy): Bacteria > Pseudomonadota > Gammaproteobacteria > Burkholderiales > JALYOK01 > JALYOK01. Next base: position 3,901 of record JANNFT010000077.1, on the reverse strand, counting down.
CGAGTTTCATCTTGACGCAGGCGATTCACCACAAAAAGCTCTGTGCCGACTGGATAGGGAGAAAAGTCAACGACGATATCGGCCCGCTCGGCGACGCCCAGCCGGACTCGGATCTGATTCAGGAGCGGCGCGGGTAACAAGTTGCCATCGTTAGCAATGTAGGTAAAGCGTTGAACAACATTGGTGGGCGTCACCAGATAGAACTCGTAAAAGCGCGTCGGCCCGCCATTGAGCAAGCGGAACCGGTACTTGCGCTTCGCCACACGCAACACAGGCTCGATTTTGCCGTTGACGATAACCTTGTCACCCAATACGCCTTCGGAACTGAGTTGATCCCAGACCAAGTAACCGCCCGTGTCGAAGCGCCGATCGCCGAAAATGATCGGCACATCGTATTGCCCACTCGGCAAACGCAAAGCGGGCGCGGGATCATGCTCGTTGCCGGAATCAAGGTCGTCGAACATTAGATAAAACCCGGCCAGTCCTCGGAGCACGTTCGGCGCGGTGAAATCGAGGCGGTGATCGTGATACCACAACGTCCCCAGACCTTCACGCGGATCCCCGATGCCGCCGAATTCATCTACGCCTGCATAGACGTGCGGATAGTGATGATCCTGAAATCCACCAGGCGCACCAAGTGTCGGGCCATTCTTGGTCGCGCTGTAATAGTTGCCGGCAAAGCCATCGCTGGCGGACGGCGTGTGAAGATTGTGCAAATGAGTGGAAATTTCCGGCGAGCCGGGGCCCTGCGCGTTGTCGGGTAGATCGTTGTGGATCCGCACGACGGCAGGCATGCCGTAGCGGCCGTGAAACACTGGGCCCGGCGTGATGCCATCGTAACCCCAGATAGTTTGATCGGGGTAGTGGCGATGGAACCTATGTGTCCCCTCGCGTACGTGCATCTCGTAGAATCTCTGTGGTGGAAATTGAGGCCACGCTTGATGAAATTCACGTCCGCATTCGCCGTCTACTCGTATACCGGTCGGCGCAGGACTCAAACTATCGACGGTTGATTTCGCAGTGTAGATGGGCAAATCATCCAGCCAGGGAACGGTGGCTAGGCTGGGCGGAAGAATCGCCGGTGCCACTTGCGCCTGAGTTTCCCCGGACGCTACAAGGATGGCGCCGGTTGCGGCAACACCCGTTTTGAAAAAATTTCTTCGGCCTGGGTTTGCAACAGATGAATACATCATTGATTTTTTCATCACATTTAATCCTTTAAGAATTTACGCGTAGCGCGGGTAGCTCTGTCAAACATCTAGCCAAGCCACCTCGAGCCACGCCCATTAAATGGCGATTTTCATCGCCGCTCGATTTGCTTCGCAATTCAGATCATGTAAATAAAAATTACATTTGCCGCGCGGCTTTTCTCATCGTCGCCGTGATCGGCGCGGTCAAGTACTGCAACGGGGTCTGTGTGGAACCGTCGATATAAACTTCCGCGGGCATGCCCGCTTGCAACTTGAGCTCGCTGCCGGCGGCCCGGACGGAATCAACATCGGACAGGATCATCACGCTGTAGTAGGGCAGATTGCTGGCGCGGTCGATCAAGCGGTCGGCTGACACATAGGTGACTTTGCCGGTGACCATCGACGTGTTGCGATACTTGAACGCCGTGAACTTGATGCGGGCATGCTGATCGCGCTGCACGTTGTTGATTTCCTCCGGACGAATTTGCGCCTCGATCATCAGTTTCGCGTCGCTCGGTACGATGTCGGCGATCGGCTCGCCCGCGCGCACGACGGCGCCCGGCGAGGTAAATTTAAGATCCATCACTTCACCGCTGGCGGGCGCCGGCACCAATTGGCGAGCGGCGGCATCATCAGATTTACGCCGCTCCTGTTCGATCTCGGCCAATTGTGCAGCGGTGACCTTCAACTGATCACTCGCGTTTCTTGCGTATTCGTTTTCAATGGATTTAATCTTGAGATCGATATCGCCCATACGCTGTTGCGCCCGAGCAAGTTCGGAGCGACGTTCTTCGAGCTTTACCGCATAGTCCGAAAGCCCGGCCTCGAGCTGCACGATGCGAGTCAGTGCAATAAAGCCACCTTTGAGTAAGCGGCGTTGGGCTTCGAGCGCTTGCGCTTGTGAAGCGTGCGAATTTTCCGCGTGACCGATCTGAGCGCGTAACGCGACCATCTCCTGTTCCACCCGCTCGCGTTGCATCTTCATCAGGGCAACTTCACTGCCCAACGAATTGCGCCGTGCTTCAAACAGCGCGGTTTCTTTTTCCAACCCTTGTTTGACGCGATCGTCTTGCCTAGCGGCCGCCAACAGATCCGGAGGAAAAACCACGGTCTTCGCAAGACGTTGCTCCGCGTCGAGCCGCGCCAGAGCGGCTCGTTCGACGTTAACGCGATAGGCCAAGCGGTTGCGGTCGGCGTCCACGCCCACATCCCCGAGAATCAGGATCGGGTCGCCGGCATTCACAAACTGCCCGTCGCGCACCAGTACCGTACGAACGATGCCGCCTTCCAAGTGTTGCACCGGACGCCGATTGAGGTCGACCTTCACGAACGCCGGCGCCACCACTGCCATTGAAAGCGGGGCCAGCGCCATCCATGCGCCGACGGGTACGATGGCGCCAATAATGATCCACCAGCCGCCGCGGGTAAGCCGCGTCGCGTGATCCTGGCTAGTGCGAGGCGTAAAGTCCGGATGCTGATCGAGTTGTGCGATAGTCATTTTGATGCTTCCCTTGTTGTAGTTTTATTTTTCAAGCGGCTTTCTCACCCAGCATGGCTTGTGCTTGTTGCTGTAGCACTTTCATCACTTCACTGGCAGGACCAAATTTTTGCACCCGGCCGGCGCTTAGCATCAAGATCTTATCGACGTGGGCAATGAGCGACGGCCGATGGGTAACAACGATGGACGTTATGCCTTCACTGCGTAGCCCGCTCATGGCTTGGGCCAGGGCGATTTCTCCCTCGCCATCCAAATTCGCATTGGGCTCATCCAGTATCACCAAGCGCGGATCACCGTAAAGGGCCCGAGCGAGGGCGATCCGCTGGCGTTGGCCCGGCGATAGACGGCCGCCCTGCTCACCCACTTTGGTGTCGTATCCCTGTTCGAGCCCAAGAATCATTTCGTGAGCATTGGCGCGATTAGCGGCTTTGACCACCGCCTCGGAATCGACTTCGCCCAGGCGGGCGATGTTGTCGGCGACGCTACCATCAAACAACTCGACATCCTGGGGAACGTAGCCGATCCAAGGACCGAGCGTCTGCCGCGGCCAATAAGCGACGTCGGCACCATCCAGACGTACGGTGCCGGTCGAGGCCGACCAAACACCGGTTAAAAGACGGGCGAGGGTCGATTTGCCGGCGGCGCTGGGACCGAGAATAGCAAGCGCCTCGCCCGCGCAAAGGCTAAATGAAACGTTGACCAGAATCGGTTTTTCCGTTCCGGGTGCGCGAAATGACACGCTGTCGACTGTCAGCACGCCCTCGGGACGCGGAATCGTGACCCGTGGCTCCTGCCGTTCAAAATGCTCCGATAATTCACTTAGGCGCCGAAAGGCGCTACGCCCTTCGATTAACATGCGCCAACTGCCAACCAATTGTTCGACCGGTTGAATGGCGCGACCCAGCAACACCGTTGTCGCGATCATAATGCCGGCCGACGCCTGTTGGGTCAGTACCAGGTAGGCGCCGAGCGCCAACATGCCGATCTGAATGGCCTGCCTGAGAAATTTTGTGAGTGCCATAAAGGACACGGTGCGGCGGCTCGCACTGGTTTGGCTGGCGGCAACCTTACCTTGCAATTTTCGCCAGCGCGACAGCAAGTTCTCCGTCATGCCGAGCGCTTGCAGAACCTCCGCGTTGCGCAACGAGCTTTCGACATATTGCGAGGCTTGCCGGCCTTCTTTCTGCAACTCTTCCAGCACACCGCGGCTGAC
>JANNFT010000073.1:0-14531 GCA_031380185.1 Pseudomonadota bacterium | reverse complement strand
GTCGCGCAGGGTTTGGTCGATGATTTCGATGTGCGCCAATTAACTCTCCACGACGCCACCCCCCCCTTTTCTAAAGGGGGGCTGGGGGGGATTTACAAGCGCTGATTCCAGAACCGCTTGCAATACAACTTCCAATACATTATTTAATTCCCGCATGACATCGAGATTGCTAAATCTCAAGACACAAAGACCCACAGAGCGTAAATAGTCGTCACGCATGACGTCTAATTGGCGCCCCGTGGGTTCATAGTGTTGCCCGCCGTCGACTTCGATAACCAACTTTGCGGTGGGCGCATAGAAATCGACGACATATCGTCCAATTGGGCGCTGGCGATAGAACTGGACGCCTTCTAGCCGCCGGCGCCTGAGCCTTGACCATAACAATTGTTCAGAGTCGGTCTGATTTGATCTGAGGTTGCGCGATATCTGTTTCAACTTTGGTTGGTACTTTAAAGTCACTGAAATCCTCCCCAACCCTCCTTTAAGAAAGGAGGGGGCGTTCGTATTTGCCGTCATCGCCGCAAACTCCTCGGTGTCGCCCCCCTTTGTAAAGGGGGGGTTGGGGGGGATTTCCAGCGCCAATTGTTTAATCGAAGCCGTTGAAATCCTCCCCGGCCCTCCTTTACGAAAGGAGGGAGCGTTGCCTCGCGCCATCATCGCCGCAAGCTCATGGAGAAGCCCTCACTCTTAAGTTCCAGCATACGCGCGGTGCTTGCCGTCATCATCTCTCTAGCACGTTCCAGTTCGGGCGACGCCAGAACCGGATAATCGCGCCGCACCGGCCCGGACTGTTTCATCTTTTCGATGAACGGCACGGCGATCAGATAGCGCAGAATCAGCTCGTCGTCGGAAACATCGCCAAACTGCTGCCGCAACTCCTTCAAGTTTGGCTGCGGCGGCGGCGAGACTTGAATTTCCTTGGCGCGCGGAGCACTGATGATTTTGTCTAGTGTATCGCCGTCGATCGGCGCGACCGGCTGGCCGTAATAGCCGCAGGCGTATTGAATGACTTCATCGGGAATAACCGAGTAACGTTTGCCGGTGACGACGTTCATCACCGCCAGCACGCCGACCAACTGCGAGAACGGCGTCGCCATACCGGGATAACCCAGATCGCGCCGCACCTTCGCGACTTCGTGCAGCACTTCATCGAGGCGATGAGCCATTTCATACTGCGCCAACTGATTCTTCAGCGTGCCGGTCATGCCGCCCGGAACTTGATGTTCGAATACCCACAAGTCGTATTCGTTCGGCACGCCAAGTGTATAACCGGCCGTGCGCCCGACCCGTTCGAAGTGATCGGCGATCGGTTTTAGCCAGGCTTCGTCAAGACACGTTTCATGACCGGCTAATTTCAAATTTCGCAGCATCATCTCGACCGACGGCAGCGACGCGCCATTCGCCAGCGGCCTGCTGCAGGTGTGGATAATGTTGACGCCGCGCTTGACGGCTTCGAGATAAGTGATCGGCGCGATGCCGACGACGTTGTGGCAGTGAATCTCGAGCACCTTGCCATTGCAGTTTTTCTGGATGGTTGGAATCAGCGTGCGCGCCCGTTCCGCAGTCAGCACGCCGGCGGTGTCGTAAATGATTAGGCGATCAACATCGGGGCTGTTGGAAAGAAGTCGAGCCTTTTCCGCATAGAACAGGTCGGTGTGAACCGGACTGACGGTATACATGAGCGCCGCGACGACTTCGGCATTGAATTTTTTCGCGACCTTCGCGAGGCGATGAGTTTTGTCGACATTCCAGTGCAACACGTCGTAAATCCAAAAACTGCGGATGCCGTGAACGGCGAGACGCTCGACCCACAAATCCATCAACACGTCGGGCGTCACCGACATTGAGATAATGCCCGTGTTGCGCAGCCCGGCACGAACGCGGCTATTCGGCATGGACTGGATAATGAGATCCAAACCCTCCCATGGATCTTCGGAAAAATTCCTAACCATGATTTCGAACATCGAGCTACCGACCAGGTCGACACCATCGTAGCCGACCTTGTCGATCAGCGGCGTGACCGGCAAGGCCATGCCCGCTTGCATCTGCATGCCCCACAGGCTCTGCTGCCCATCGCGCATGGTTTGATCGATGATTTCGACTTTCGCCATCAGTGAAGACCCTTCTGAAACCTAGGCAGGAAGACATTCTCCAGCCATTTAGTATTGACGCGACCGGCTACATATTCGTCGTCGGCGAGAACCGCCTTATGAAATTCGATATTGGTCGCGATGCCGTCGACGCGAAACTGATCGAGCGCCTGGCTCATGCGACGTATCGCCGCCGGTCGATCGACGCCATGCGCCAGAAGTTTTCCGATCATGGAGTCGTAATAAGGCGGCACCAGGTAGCCGGAATAACAATGGCTATCCAAGCGAATGCCCTCCCCCTGCGGCGGCTGCCAAAGGTTGATGCGGCCGGCCCGCGGCATGAAATCGTTTTCCGGCGATTCCGCGTTGATTCGACATTCGATGGCGTGGCCAGTCACTTTGATGGAATCTTGATCGACCGACAACGCGTCCCCCGCGGCGATGCGCAACTGTTCCTGCACAATATCCACCCCGGTGATTAATTCGCTGACCGGATGTTCAACTTGCACGCGCGCGTTCATTTCAATGAAAAAAAATTCCTGGCGATCGGCGTCGTACAAAAACTCGACGGTGCCGGCATTTCGGTAATTCAGATGCTTCACCAAGCTCAGCGCGGCATGGTGTAAGCGCATGCGTAGCGCCGGCGTCAATATCGTCGCCGGACCCTCTTCGATGACTTTCTGATAGCGGCGCTGAATCGAACAATCGCGCTCACCGAGATGAATCGCGTTGCCGTGGCTATCGCCCAATACCTGAACTTCGATGTGGCGCGCGTTGCCGATATAGCGTTCCATGTAAAGCGATCCATCGCCGAACGCAGCACGCGCTTCAGCCGATGCGCGCTCAAACGAAGTATGTATCTCCGCTGGATTGAGCGCGACGAACACCCCCCGGCCACCGCCACCGGCCGCAGCTTTTAGCATGACCGGGTAGCCGATGTTTGCCGCCGTGGCCGCCGCGTGTTCGGCGTCCTCTACCCGCTCCGAGCCGGGCACGATCGGCACGCCTGCCGCGGCGGCCATGGTGCGGGCGATCAGTTTATCACCCACCTTGCGAATCGAGTCGGCGCTAGGGCCAACGAAAATAATAGCGTTGTCTTCACATAGCTTTGCGAGTTCGTACCTCTCCGACAAGAATCCATAGCCGGGATGAATGGCGTCGCAGTGGGTGCTGCGCGCCGCTTGCGCGATCAGGTTCGCATTCAAATAACTTTGCGTCGATGACGCCGGGCCGATGCAAACCGCGCGAGTCGCAAGCTTAGCGCCCATGGTGTCACGATCCGCGGCTGACATAGCGAGTACGGTCTCGATACCCAGCGCCTCGCAGGCGCGAATCACCCGAACGGCGATCTCACCGCGATTAGCCACCAAAACCCGCTTCAGTTGCGCCATGAAATCGAACTGCCGTTAAATCTTCTCGACTACAAACAACGGCATGTCGTATTCCACCATCTCGCCGTCTTCGACCAGACAGCGCACGATCTTAGCGCGTATGCCGGCTTTCACCGGCGTAAATAATTTCATCACCTCGATCAACGCAACGGTGGTGTCTTCGTCGATGCTCTGACCGATTTCGACATAGGCCGGCGCACCGGGTTTTGGTTGGCGCCAAAACGAACCGAGATTCGGCGCTTTGATTACTGTTTGATTTCCCGCCAGCGGCAACGGAGTCGGTGCAACAAGTACGGGCGCGCTTGGCGCTGGCGCAGCGGGCGCGGCCACAACGGGGGCGGCCAGCGTCGCCGGCGCAACTCGCGCGGCTTCACCGGACTTAGAAACCATGAGTTTGAGTCCGTCGACTTCCAAGCGCATCTCTTGCCAGTCCGACTGCTCAAAGATCTTGATCAGACTCTTTACATCTTCTTTGCTTACCGCCATCAGGGCTCCCTAGTGCAGTGGTTCATTCTGTTTGATACTTATGCGCAACGATGTGAGTGGAAAACTCCTTCCCCTTCAAGGGGAGGAACATTAACGCTACCCTCACCTTGGAGGGGAGGAACGCCGGCGGCACACGCCGCCAACAGCGCCGGCAACTCGTGTCGAACCACGATAAATTCCACGCCCGCTTCAAGCGCGGCTCTAACGCCGTCGTCGGTATTCAAGACCGCGCCAACGGCGCCCCGGGCGCCACGCAACAGTTCGCGGGTATTCGCAACTTCATCGCCGCCCGACATGACATCGAGATCTGTCGCGCCGGGTGGAATTTCATGTCCAACACGAAACACGCGAAGTGGCGAACGTGCTGTAGCCCAAGTTCGTATTTGCTTAAGGTCGGGATCGCCGTCCTCGTTGGGTTGCTCGACCGCTAGCGCGCCCGCATATACTTTCCCGCACGAGCCATCTACTGTTACTGTCTTGCCATGCAAATTGGCTAGTGCGCCATCCCCGCATCCCACCACACAGGCGACACCCAGTTGTCGACTCACCACGGCGGCATGGCTAGTGGAGCCACCACGTTCCGTCACCACACCCTCCGCAATTAGCATGCCGTGGAGATCTTCTGGACTGGTGGTCGGCCGCATCAATACCACGCGCTGACCTCGCGACGCCAATGCCTCCGCTTCATCTGCGCTGGTCGCCACGACACCAACGCCGACGCCGGGGCTTGCCGCCTCGCCGTGTGCGATCGCTTGTGCATGACATAAGTCGATGTCATTCGCAAGCCTCGGACGCAACATCGTTCGCACCTGTTCGGCGGAGACCCTCGCCAATGCTTGTTCTACAGACCATTGTCCGGCGGCGACTTTATCGATGGCGATACGCACGGCAGCCTGCGGCGCGCGTTTCGCGGCGCGCGATTGCAGTAGATAAAGACGGCCGCGCTCGACCGTGAATTCGATGTCTTGTACGTCGCCATTCTCGATCTCCAACATCGACGCGGCGCTCAGCAATTGGGCATGCAGTGCTGGCATGAGCTCCGACAATTTGTCCAATGGCTCCGGCGTGTGGGAACCGGACACGACATCTTCCCCCTGAGCCTTCGCTAAGTACTCGCCATAAACTTTGTTCTCACCGGTCAGCGGATTGCGCGAGAACAACACACCGCTGCCGGAGCGTTCATCACCGTTTCCGAACACCATGGCTTGTACGGTTACCGCAGTTCCCATATCGTCAGCGATACCGTGATGCGTCCGATATTTTTTCGCGCGCCGGCTGTTCCAGGAATCAAACACCGCGTGGATTGCGGCGTCGAGTTGTTCAGCCGGTGAATCGGGTACGCCGCCGTTACCCGCCGCGGCAATCATCTCGCGCCATGCAAGCGGCGAGCCATTCGGCGCCAATTCCTCAACGCTAGCCCGTAAAACGATGCGCGCATAGAGCTCCAAAAAACGCCGGTGGCTATCGCGTGCAAACGCGCCGTCGCCGGTCTCAACGGCCAAGGCATGCTCGGTATGATCGTTCATGCCAAGATTCAGCATCGTGTCCATCATGCCGGGCATGCTAACCGGCGCACCGGAACGCACGGACACCAACAATGGGCATTGCTCACCGCCAAAGCGGCGATTCACGATTTTCTCCAGATAACGAATACCCTCCATCGCTTGATCGAGGAGACCAACATGAGATCGGCCGGAGTCCAGATAGTGACGACAGGCTTCCGTGGTGATGACAAAAGCCGGCGGTACAGGCAGGCCCAGCGCCCGCATACGCGCGATGCTCCAGGCTTTACCGCCGATCAGTTGCTTCGATGGCAGCGAAGCGCCATCGAGCAGCAGAATAAAGCGAGAACCTGCGGCGATCATGTCACTCTATCACTCGAGGCCTGTTGCCCAATTTTTCTTTGAGCGTAAAGGTAGGGTGGATCAAAGCGTGCAGCGCTGGATCCACCGAACCGCCAGTGAAAGACGGCGAACGTTGATCAGCGCGGTGGATCCGCTTCGCTTGATCCACCCTACCTGGACTCCTGTCGGTGGAGCCGCGCGCTAATCATCGCGCTTGCGATCAAGAATGCGCAATAAGTCCTCGTGCAACTCGAACCACACGGTGTGATAGGAATCGATCTTCGCACCGCTGACGAAGTTAATTTCGCCGCTCTCGGCCTTATCCAGCGCGGCCTCCAGCCTAGCAGCATAGCGTGTCAAACGCGGCAGCCCCACCGCCAGTCCAGCAAGCATCGGGGCCGCGCGCTCGTGTAGATCGCCGAGCTTGGCGACAATTTTCTCGTCATGCGCGGCGTTCGAGTGATCGTTCGGCACGATCTCACCGGCGACAGTCATCGTCTGCCAGTCGGTGATGAGTTGCTTAAGCTCGTTGTTGATGTTTTCGAATTTGCCGTAGCCGGCGGCGAACGCAGCATTGGCTCGAAGAGATGCCCATTGCGTTGGGTATTCCGCGGCGAGCGCTTGTTGACCTTTGGGTGTCAACATGAACGCACCTTTCGCCGCCATCGCCAACCCCTCGCTTACCGCCTGATCAAGGCCTGCTTGCACATCCGATTCGGCGCCATCGAGCGCACTTGCCACTACGGCGGCGTTGCCAAATTTTTTGATCGCGAGGCCATGCATCGCTAGAAATTTATCTATCATCTCGATCAAACTTTCATTTCATTCAGACTATTACTTGATTAAATTTGGCGATGACTCGGTCGCGCACTTCGCGGCGTAGAATTTTGCCCGCCACACTTTTCGGCAACTCGTCCCAAATCTCAATTCCCTTGGGCTGTTTATAGCCGGCTAACTGCCCGGCACATGCCTGGAGAAGCGCGTCCTGCTTGAGTCCTGGCCTGCCACTGATAACAGCGTAAACACGATCACCCCATTTTTCATCGGGCAATCCGACCACCGCGGCTTCGATCACACCGGGTATCGCGAGCAATACATCTTCGACTTCGCGCGGATAAACGTTGTACCCGCCGCTGATCAACATGTCGTTCTTGCGATCGACGATGTAGAAGAATCCATCTTCGTCTATGCGGCCGACGTCGCCGGTATGCAGCCAACCGTTGCGCATCGCCCGCGCGGTTTCCTCGGGGCGTTCCCAATAATGGGACATTAACTGCAGACCGCGGCACACGATTTCACCGGGCTCGCCGATTGCAACAACATTGTCGTTATCGTCGACGATTTTGGCTTCGACCAACGAATACGGCCGGCCACAGGAGCCGACGCGATCGTGCTCATCGGGTTTCAAGCAGGTGATCACCATCGGCGATTCCGCTTGACCGTAGGTTTGCGCGAACACGTTGCCAAACGCAGCAATGCCACGCTGCATCAAGGCGGGCGCGATCGGCGCAGCGCCGTAACAGAGGCGACGAAATTTGAGCTTCGCATTTTGAACATTCGGCTGCTCAAGAACCATCGCCAACATGGTTGGCACGACGAATGTCACGGTTGCTTGCTCGCGCTCGGCAATGCTAAGAAACTGCATCGCGTCGAACTTAGGCATAATTATCTGCTTCGCCCCGCGTATAAGATGCGGCAAGAAAAACGCACCACTGGCATGGGCGATCGGCGCCGCGTGTAGCATCACATCGCGCGAACTGAGATCCGGCAACAAGTCGATCATGAAGTTGGCGATTTCCGCGAGTTCGCCTCGGGTCGTCAACGTCACGGCTTTCGGCGCGCCGGTTGTGCCACCGGTGAAACCTAAGCGCAGCGGTGCTTCGAGATTGCGATCGATGTTGCACGACACCGGCGAAGCGTCAGCAATGATCTGCGCCAGCCATTCCGGTGCAATCTGAAATTCGGCATCGAGCTTGACGCCTTCGGCATGAATCAATGCGCGGGCGCCCGAGTATTTCATTTTGTATTCGTGTTCCCGCGCCGTCTCGCGCAAATTCAGCGGCACACGAATCAAGCCAGATTTCGCCAACGCGTAATAGGCGACCAAACACTCGATGCTGTTGTTGAGCATCACGGCGACTCGATCACCCGGCGCCAAACCGAGTTGCCGTAGCCCGTTGCCGAGACTATCTGTTGCTTGATCAAAAGCACGAAACGACATGGTTTGCGATTCGCACACGATGGCGGGCAAATCACCGAAGCGCCGGGCAGCGACTCGGATCATTTCACCTATTTGCATTGCGTCCCTAAGCGCCGCGCAGCTTCTGAATATCAGCGCGCTTCAACCCGGCCCCTTTACCTTTCAAGCGCTGCGAATTTTCTTGGGCAAGCCGGTACAACTCATTCGCCGCCTTCGATCCGGAGTTATATTTCACCCAATAGTCATCGATATGGCGATATTCCGTCGAGCAGGATTTCGGTGTAAACGCGCGCACGGCGGTGTTGTATTCATCTTGCGTCAACAAACCTTTGCTGGTGCGCCACTTGCCGGTTTTCTTGAACAGTGACGTGCCGGGATAAAGCGGCCCGGAACCGGCGGTGTAGTCGCCTTCGCTGAGCACGGCATAGGGAATCGGCGAATACATGCGCTTTGCAGCGTTGTGGTGTTGGCCCATGGTGTATTCGTTCGCCTGCTGGCTTGGCAGACTCACCAGCCCCACTAACTCGGTCAAACAATCGCGGCCAAATTCATCGTTTAACAACGGAATAAAGCGCGCCGCGCGCTCGTCGATTTCCATCCAGTCCGATTGTTCGTACACGCCCGCCATGTGGGCAAGGTCTTTGGGGATATTGAAATAGACCAGCGCGCCGGCCTCCAACATTTCCGCACGGGACCACGCGGCGATGCGCTTCCATAGTTTGCTGGTCGCGGCCGACATGACTTCGGCCAGTTCGTTGAACCGTTTGGTTAGCGCCTCGGGGCTTTCCATCGACATCGGCACACGGCCTTCGGTCAGCGCATCCGATGTATAAAGTCCGATACCGACAATATTCTCCTGGCGAAACTCGGGCTTGGATTCGAAGCTGCCCCAATCATCCATAAGATAGAAATGTGTGTCCTTCACCACCATCGGAATGGTCAGGTTATTGACCGGCACATCGGCAGCGACGCCATCGAGCCACGGATAATCGCCTTCACCGATATCCATAAAATCGCGCACGATCAATTCGCGGTTCTCGCCGAAGTTATATGGACCTTGATTGCAAATGCCGATACGGCACTCACAATGAGAAAGGAACTGGAATTGCGACAGTGTCGCCATGAACTTGTTCGCAGCGGTGTGCAACGGGTCGCCGTCTTTGCAATCGAACAAATCCGCTTCGAATACCTGTAACTGACGCTCCGGCAGCAATTGACTGCGGTGGCCGTACTCTTTGTTGGTGATATGACCATCGTTACGATGATAGGAAAGTTGCACGCGTTTCCAAAAATCCATTACGTACATCAAGTCTTCGATGCCGTCCTGCGGGCGCAGAAATCCCATATTGATCAGCCATTCGCGGCCGCAAAGATAAAAGCCCGGCAGCGTCCAGCCCATGGTCAGCGTATCGGTCTTGGCGCCCATCTGGCGCGCACGGTCGCCGCACTCTTCGGCGCTCATGCGCGCTTCGATCTTGCGCAACAGAGTTGGATAGCGATAGTAGGCGTTCAGGTACGACAACAACATATAGGACGGTACAGGAAACAGTTTCGATTCCTGCGTGGTACGGGTGACACAAAGCCAATAGGTCTCGTCAGAAAACATCTGCAGAAGATTATTGGTTTCTAGTAATTGGGCGTAGTTCACGGGACTGGTGCGCACGGCATATTCTCCTTGTTAGACGAGCTTCCACACCTCGGCGGTTTTCTCCACACCTTGTTGATAGTCCTGCGCCGTCTTCGCCGGCGCAGTGACGTTAAGCTCCAAGCGGTCGCCGTTCTTGATGCCGGTAACTTTGGCGTTCATCAAACAAGGTATGCCGTACTCGCGAGAAAGAATGCCTAAGTGCGAGCGGACGGTTCCACCCAAACACACCACAGCCTTGAAGCCCTCGAGGATAGGCGCTGTGAGCGTGCCGCCGGAATCGTCGATGACAGCAACCGTATCGGGCGGAACGCCGTTCATCATCAGTTCCATCACTTCCTCTGTCGTGTGAACGTAAAGTGCAATGCCCGTGACGTTTTTTGGATAAGTCACGACGTTATCGCCGCAGCCTACTTGGATTTTGCCGTCCTTCACTTCGCCGGTTGCTTCTACTTGGTCTTGGCCGGCGAGTGCCTTATATTTATCCGGCGCTTCTTTTTGTGAGATCACGGCAGAAACATCGAAGCGATAGCCGGCGGCAAGCGCGTCGGCCTCAATCCTCTCAAAATCTTTGGCGGTAATCAGATCGTAACTCTTGTCGTAAACGAAGCTAGACCAATCGCCGCCGGACGCCGCCAGCCTGTTACGCACCAACTCGCGAATCGCGGTGTGATAGAGCTTGGTGATCTTGGTTGCTTCGGCGTCGCCGTACTTATTGTGATCCCACAAATACTGACTCACTGGATTCTCCTCCGTACAAAGTGTAGTTTGGCGAACGCCAAATCGTGCGCTTTCCGAAGTTAAGAATATACACCCAACGAGTACGGTGGCGTCAAGATTGTTCGACAGAATTGTTTGACAGCAATGCGTACACTGCCTTACTCTTTATAGGTTGCTCGGCATCGATAAGCGCGACGCCAACGGCCGAAGCAATTGCCCCCGGCGCGTCAAAATACCGTTGGCGAAGATATTGATTGAATCCCATAAAGCACCGCACCGCGAGGAGGAAAGTTCATGAAACGAATGCAGGATAAGATCACCCTTGTCACAGGCGCCGGCAGCGGCGTCGGTCGCGCAACAATGGCGTTGTTTGCGAAGGAAGGCGCCAAAGTCGTCGGTGTGTCGCGCACTCAGGCGAACTTGGACGCAACCCTTGAGTTAGTAAAAAATGCCGGCGGCGAGGCAATAGTTGTCGCGGCGGATTTGTCCGAGGACAGCGGCGCCGAGAATGCGGTAAGCGCGGCGCTCGCCAAGTACGGCGGCATTGACTGCTTAGTCAACTGCGCCGGCGTGGGCTACAGTTGGATGGAAAAAAGTCCCGGCAGCATGGCTGACGTGGTGAACACAACTCCCGAAGCCTGGCGCGAAGTGATGCGTATCAATCTGGATTCGGCTTTTTTCATGTGCCGGCGCGTGATCCCCGAACTGCGCAAACGCGGCGGCGGCACTATCGTTAACGTCGCCAGTATTTCCGGTTTTCAAGGCTTGCCGGTCGCGCACACCTATACGGCGGCGAAAGGCGGCTTGATCAACCTGACGCGCTCACTCTGCGTGAGCTACGCAAAAGAGAACATTCGTTCCAATTGCATCGCGCCCGGATTTATTGCCACACCTATGGTCGAGGCGGTGCTGTATCTATTTGACGATCCGAAAGTGGCGGAATCGCTGACGCCTATGTGCCGGCCCGGTACGCCGATGGAAATGGCTCACGGTTGTTTGTATCTGGCATGCGATGAATCGACCTATTGCAACGGCACGGTGCTGACTATTGACGGCGGCACAACGGCGCGCCAGTAAAGCGTTGCATAGCCAATCCAAACGCGCATCCTCTCGTGGCTAAGCCTAATTGCTTACACCTACTCGACTGACCGAGTTATCCGCCGTCGATTTGGTCGATGCCTATCAACGCAAGAGACTGTCGCCGGTAGAGGTAACACGATAGTGGCTGGGAAACATCGCGACGGTGGCTCACAACAGGCGCCCGAAAATCCCTCTCAATCCCGGTTTAGAAAAGTGGGAGCAATGGGACCCCGACCCACTGTGTTTTAACGCGGTTCATGGATAGGCTCGCCCCTTCTGGCCGATTCGAATCATGGAACTAGTTCGAATCATTGCGATCGCGGTGCTCGCTCATATGGGCTTGGTTTCCGCGCGCATGACTGCTTCACTGTACGCGCTCGATAACAAGACATCGACGTTTACCGTCGGCGTCATCCTGGCGATGTTCTCGTTGGCGCCGATGCTGATCTCGATGACCGCCGGCCGCTGGCTCGATGCGGTCGGCCCGTGGCGTCCGACTTTGGTTGGCCTGCTGCTTATGCTGGTCGGCATGCTGCTACCCGCGCTGTTCCCGTATGCAACCGCCGACGTCGCGCCGCTGATGGTGTCGTCGGCATTGGTCGGCAGCGGCTGCATGCTGGCAATGCTCGCGGTGCAACACGTCGTAGGCGAGCGTGCCGACCCGAATAATCGTCCGGCGGCTTTTTCATTGTTCGCGTTGGGCGCATCGATTTCCGGATTTATCGGGCCCGTTGCCAGCGGCGCGCTGATCGATGCGTTTGGCTATCGCGCTACGTTCGCGGTTCTGGTGGTTGAGGTGCTGCTTGCGTTGGCGATGTTGTGGGCAAATCGCGAGTTACTACCGGCGCGCGAAGTTCCGCCGAAACCAATCGAAGTACGGCATCCGCTGGATCTGTTGAAGCATGCCGAACTGCGGCGCGTGATGATTGCGACGTCGTTAATCGCAATGTCCTGGGATCTGCAGACCTTTGTAATTCCGGTGCTCGGGACTCGAGTGGGCTTGTCGGCGTCGCAGATCGGCCTGGTGCTGGGCAGCTTCGCGATTGCAACGTTTGTAATTCGCCTGGCAATGCCGCGGCTGGCGCGCCGCTTCAACGAATGGCAGGTGCTGACCTTCACGCTGTTCACCGCGAGCGCCAGCTTCGCGGTGTTTCCATTCTTTACCTCACTTTCGCCACTGATGGGCGTTGCGTTCTTGCTTGGGCTCGGACTCGGAGCAGCCCAGCCGAACATCATGTCCCTGGTGCATTCGCGTTCGCCGGCCGGTCGGGTTGGCGAGGCCCTCGGCTTACGTTCAACGATTATCAGTAGCAGCCAAGTGGTCTTGCCGCTGGTGTTCGGTGCCTTTGGCGCAGTCCTCGGCGCAGCCGCGATGTTCTGGTCAATGGCGTTGATCGTTGGTGTTGGCGGCAGCGCCGCACTGCGTTGGCGTAAGCAAGAGCATTCAGGTTAAGCGTGTAGCGCGCGCACCGAGTAGAAGATAGCGGAAAAATCAGTAATTTGCGCGACGCTGGCGGCGTTCAACCCAGCGCCCGACGTACGCAATGATGACGTAAAGGGCCAATGCGGACGCGACCATCGCCGTCAGCGTCGATGGAATCAGTCCGAATGACGTCACGGTCTGAATGACGATTAACCCAACGGCAAAACCATACCAAACACGCCGGCGATCAACGCGAACCGGCATCGCGTTGACGCAGAACCAAACGGCTGCGAGCAGCAATAACACTTCTAAGCCATAGGCGAACCATGGGAAATTCCAAAGGCCTAACCCAAACTTCGGCGCACTCGCAAGCAGAGGCAAATCGGAACGATGAACAATGAGATCGAGAAGCCAATGGGATGCAACCACCACCGCGACGACCAGCGAGTCACGCGCCGTGCATCCCATTGCTTTTCTCGCAATCAGGAATGCCACCAGCGACCAAACGATTGTTGCAACAAGGCTATGGGTGTAAGGCATATGCTGCAAAACTAGTGGATTGGACAGCAACGTCGCGTCCAGCGTAGCGTGCTCCACACCGCTCAGGATAAATACGCCCCAAAAGATGTCGGCCAATTGCGCCGCCACCAGCAATAACCAAAGTGGTGCCGCCGGCGCAACGGCTTTGGCGACGAAGCTTGCACTGTAGTGTCCGATGAACATGGCAACTCCCCGTTTTTGTAGCGTTAGCTTACACGCAACGTTAGCGCGGAGCGAATGAGAACCAAGTGCACCGATCGTAACGCTATAAAAACGTCATCGTCGTTGTTCCGAGGCGCTCAATCTCCACCGTCACGCTGTCGCCGGCGTTGACCCAATGAGTTGCCACCACGCTGCCGGTAAAAATAAGTTCTTCGCGCTTTAAGTATTGGCCGCGGCCGATCAGGGAATTCGCCAGCCACGCCAGTGCGGCGAACGGATGGCCCATCACGTCGCAAGCCGTGCCGCGACCCGCTTCGACGCCGTTGATTAATGTGCGACCGACCAACGCCGGAATATCAATCGAGCGCCAATCGCGAACCGGCGCGCCAATCACGCAGCCGGCGTCGAAAAAATCGTCGGCAATTAGTGTTGGCGTATCTAAAGTTTTGTAATCGACGTAACGGTCGTCAACAATTTCGATGCCCGCAGCGATAGCGCCGACCGCGTCGGCGACGGTCTCTTGGGTGTAGGGCTGCGCAGCGGCCGGAAGATCCTTTTGCAGAAAAACCACCACCTCACATTCCACGCCGGGCCGCACGAATTCATTGTGCGGAATCGATACATTACTTTGATGGACGGTGTTGGCAAATACGCCGCCGGCACAGGGATTCGGGATGTTCAGAAAACGCTGCATCACGGTGGTAGTGCAGCCGATTTTGTGACCGGCAATTTCGCCAAGCTGCGCCGCTAGCTCGTTGTGAAGCTGCGCTTGAATCCCATAGGCCTCAGCTTCATCCTTTGGGCGATACTCAGGCGAAAGTGCACTTAAACGCTGTTTCGCAAGCCGATTCTGCGCCAGGAGGCGCGCTACCACTGGCTCTTTCATTTCCAATATTCCTCGCTTATTGTCATTGCCGCGAAGGCGGGAATGACCGGGTAGCCTAGGGCTA
>JANNFT010000069.1:0-17920 GCA_031380185.1 Pseudomonadota bacterium | reverse complement strand
ATTTTGTTTTTCTGTCGCCACACTGCGGTTCTTGCTCATTGCATGGTGTGTGGATTGGTTTCCCTTATTGTTTTTCGCCCAGGTGCTGCATGCGTTTACCTTCGGCGCGTTCCATGTTATCGCGATGGGTTTTGTGCATCGCTATTTCAGCGGCCGCCACCAAGCCAAAGGACAGGCATTGTTTACTGGCTTGACCTATGGCGCCGGCGGCATGCTGGGCGGTTTCCTGAGCGGTTTTGTTTGGGAACCGTTGGGGCCGGCTATCACGTTTTCGCTGGCGGCGCTCAGTGCCCTGCTGGGTCTTGTGGTGTTGGTTAAAAATCGTCCGTTTGACGCGAGTTAGCGGCGCGTTTGCGTTGTCGCGCCACTCGGGACGTGGCATAATTTCCATTTTACTTTTCACCTCGCCATGGCCGCACTGACCCTCTACGACAAACTTTGGAATGCCCATCTGGTGCATGAAGATGCCGACGGCACGGCATTGATTTACATCGACCGCCATTTGGTGCACGAAGTCACCAGTCCCCAGGCATTCGAAGGCCTGCGCCTCGCCGGGCGGCAGCCGTGGCGCATCGGTTCGGTGGTCGCGACGGCGGATCACAACACGCCGACCAAAGATTGGGATCAAGGCATTAAGGATCCGATTTCCCGTACGCAAGTGGAAACACTCGACGCCAATATCAAAGCGTTCGGCGCCAAGGCCTATTTCCCGTTCCTCGATAAACGTCAGGGCATCGTCCATGTCATCGGTCCGGAACAGGGCGCTACGTTGCCGGGAATGACGGTAGTGTGCGGCGATTCCCACACCAGTACCCACGGCGCGTTTGCCGCGCTGGCGATGGGCATTGGCACCAGCGAAGTCGAGCATGTGCTGGCGACGCAAACCTTGGTGCAAAAAAAAGCCAAGGCGATGTTGCTACGCGTTGAAGGATCGCTGTCGAAATTTGTCACGGCGAAAGATGTCGCTCTCGCGGTGATCGGCAAGATCGGCACCGCCGGTGGTACTGGCCACGCCATCGAGTTTGTCGGTAGTGCGATTCGTGGGTTGACCATGGAAGGGCGTATGACGTTGTGCAATATGGCGATCGAGGCGGGTGCCCGTGCCGGCATGATCGCTGCGGACGAGACGACGATTCAATATGTCAAAGGCCGCTCTTTCGCGCCGAAAGGCGAAGATTGGGACAAAGCTGTCGCTTACTGGCGCACGCTGCATTCCGATGAGGGCGCGAAATTCGACACCATCATCGAGATCGATGCCGCGACCATTACGCCGCTAGTAACTTGGGGCACCTCGCCTGAAATGGTGGTGACCGTTACCGATCGCGTGCCCGATCCCGACAAAGTAAAAGATGCAACCAAGCGCGAAGGGATGGAGCGGGCCTTGACCTACATGGGCCTCACGCCGGGCATGCCGATCACGTCTATCAACGTCGATAAAATTTTCATCGGCTCGTGTACTAATTCACGTATCGAGGATTTGCGTGCCGCGGCTTCGGTGGTGAAGGGGCGGCGCATTGCGGGCAACATAAAACTGGCAATGGTGGTGCCAGGTTCCGGCTTGGTGAAAGCTCAAGCGGAGCAAGAGGGCCTGGACAAAATTTTCGTGGCTGCGGGTTTTGAATGGCGCGAGCCTGGTTGTTCCATGTGTCTTGGCATGAACGAGGATCAGCTTTCGCCGGGCGAGCGTTGCGCGTCCACATCGAATCGCAACTTCGAGGGCCGCCAGGGTACGGGAGGTCGCACTCATTTGGTCAGCCCGGTCATGGCCGCGGCTGCGGCGATCGCCGGGCATTTCGTCGACGTCAGAACTTTGTAGGCAGAAAGAGTATGGAAAAATTTACTCGTTTACAAGGATTGGTTGCACCGCTGGATCGCGCCAATGTCGATACCGACGCGATTATTCCCAAGCAGTTTTTGAAGTCGATCAAACGCACGGGCTTCGGGCCGAATTTGTTCGATGCGTGGCGCTATATGGATCGCGGGGAACCGGGCCGTGACAACGGTTCGCGACCTCTCAACCCGGATTTCGTGCTGAATCAGCCACGCTACAAAGACGCCGAGATCTTGTTGGCGCGGGAAAATTTCGGTTGCGGCTCGAGCCGCGAACACGCGCCGTGGGCGTTGATGGATTTTGGCTTTCGTGCGGTGATCGCGTCGAGTTTTGCCGACATATTTTTCAACAACTGTTTCAAGAACGGTTTGTTACCCATCGTGCTCGGCGCGAGCGAAGTGGAACGTTTGTTCGGCGAAGTTGTGCCGCATTCAGGTTATAAATTGACCGTCGATCTCGATGCGCAGACCGTGGTTACACCGTCGGGCAACGCTTATCGATTTGAGATCGACGCGTTCCGCAAATATTGCTTGTTAAATGGTTTGGACGAGATCAGCCTGACCTTGAAGAATGCCGACAAAATTCGCGCCAACGAAGAATTGCGCAAAGTGCGTGAACCTTGGATTTTTACCTAGAGAAAAACAATGAAGATTGCAATATTACCGGGCGACGGCATCGGCCACGAGATTATGGTAGAAGCGCTGCGCGTGCTGCACGTGCTGCGTGCCGACGGTTTGAAATTCGAAACGGAACAAGCGTCGGTCGGCGGCACGGCGTTTGATGAAACCGGCGTGCCGTTGCCGGACGCGACACTGAAATTGTGTCAGCAATCCGATGCGGTGTTGTTCGGCGCCGTCGGTGGCACGCAATACGATGCATTGCCGCGCGATAAACGGCCCGAGCAGGCAATTCTCGGCCTGCGCAAAAACTTGGCACTGTTCGCGAACCTGCGCCCCGCGTTGCTCTACCCGGAATTGGCGAATGCGTCGAGCTTAAAACCGGAAATCGTCGCAGGGTTAGATCTGATGATCATCCGCGAATTAACCGGCGATATTTATTTTGGTGAACCACGTGGCATTCACAAAGATCAGAACGGGGAACGCGTTGGTGTGAATACGATGACTTATCGCGAATCGGAAATTCGCCGCATCGCCCACGTCGGTTTTCAAACGGCGTTGAAGCGCGGCAAGCGTTTGAGTTCGGTCGATAAGATGAATGTGTTAGAGACGACGCAATTGTGGCGCGATGTGGTGATCGAAGTAGCCAAGGATTATCCGCAAGTGGAGTTGAGCCATATTTTGGTCGACAATTGCGCCATGCAGTTGGTGCGCAATCCAAAGCAATTCGACACGTTGGTGACGGGCAATTTGTTCGGCGATATTTTGTCGGACGAAGCTTCAATGCTCACTGGCTCGATTGGCATGTTGCCCTCGGCGTCGCTGGATGCGAATAACAAAGGTTTGTACGAACCGATCCACGGCTCGGCGCCGGACATCGCCGGCAAGGGCGTCGCCAATCCGTTGGCGATGATGCTGTCGGCGGCGATGATGTTGCGCTACACGTTCAGCAAAGCCGACGAGGCAAATCGAATCGAGAACGCGGTACGAAAAGTTTTGTCGCTGGGCTACCGTACCGGTGATATTTTCGAGCAGGGAATGAATAAAGTCGGCACGAAGGAAATGGGTGATGCGGTTGTCGCGGCTTTGTTGCGGTGAAAGTTGAAGTGTGAAAAGCGAACAGCATCTGTCCTGGATGGCGCACGAACAATGGTTCTACCGGCATGATCTGCCATGAAGCGCGCCAATACTCGCTTTCAGGCCGGCTTGCGATTGTACCCGCGATTCACCCTTCGCGTTATACGATATTCAAGAGGTTAGGATGCAAAAAGTAGGTCTGGTCGGTTGGCGTGGAATGGTCGGTTCGGTGCTGATGCAGCGCATGAACGAAGAGCGGGATTTTGATCACATCGAAGCAATATTTTTTTCTAGCTCCGTGCCGGGAAAGCCGGGGCCGAAAGAATCGAACGGCGCCGTGTTGGCCGATGGCAACGATGTATCACAACTCAAGGCGATGGACATTATCATCACCTGCCAAGGTGGTGACTACACCAATGCGATTTACCCGAAACTGCGCGCAGGTGGATGGAACGGCTATTGGATCGACGCCGCATCGGCGCTGCGTATGGACAAGGACAGCGTCATCATTCTCGATCCGGTGAATCTCAATGTTATCAAGGATGCGCTGAAAGGAGGCGCTAAGGCCTACATCGGCGGCAATTGCACCGTGAGCCTAATGTTAATGGCGCTGTCAGGATTGTTTCAGCGCGGCTACGTAGAGTGGATTACCGCAATGACTTACCAAGCGGCGTCCGGCGCCGGTGCGCAAAGCATGCGCGAGTTGATCGCGCAAATGGGCGCGGCGCACGCCGCCGTCAAAACCAAATTGGACGATCCCGCCGCGGCGATTCTCGATATTGATAAAGGCGTTGCAAACGCTTTGCTTAGCGACACAATGCCGACGACGAATTTTGGCTACCCGCTTGCCGGTAGCTTACTGCCGTGGATCGATAAAGATCTCGGTAACGGTCAAAGCCGCGAAGAATGGAAAGCGATGGCCGAAGCAAACAAGATTCTGGGTACGACGGCCAAGCCCATTGCCGTCGATGGCGTGTGCGTACGCATCGGCGCAATGCGCTGCCATAGCCAGGCGTTGACCATCAAGCTTAATCGAGACCTGCCATTGGACGAGATTAACGCAATGCTCGGCCAAGCCCATCCGTGGGCGAAGGTCATCGCCAATTGCCGCGACGATAGCTTGCGCGAATTGACACCGGCCGCTGTAACCGGAACACTCACGACGCCGGTTGGACGCGTGCGCAAACTGCCGATGGGCGGCGATTACTTGACGGCGTTCACCGTCGGCGATCAATTATTGTGGGGCGCCGCGGAGCCATTGCGCCGTATGCTAAGAATTCTTATCGATTAGATTTAGGTTTTATGTTTGCGATTTTTGGTGGATTTTTTTCAATTGTTTTTGGGTGTCAGAAACACGACAACGGGATCCCGTTGATGCTGAAAAATCAAGATTTTGGTTGACATTGCTATTGATTAGGGCAAACTATTACAGTAGTTTTGAGCTTGCATCTGTAACTGATTGATGTTATTTTAAAACCTTAAGATTAACTTTGAGTGAAACTATCGGATATGCGAGGAAATAAACTCTTTCGCCGAGCGGCAGTCATCGCCGCTATTTCGATGTTGCCAAGCCTGGTTGCGGCGGCCGGTTTAGGAAAAATCCATGTGATGTCTGCCCTGGGGCAGCCTTTATTGGCGGAAATCGATTTGGTATCGGTCAGCGCCGAGGAATTTCCGACACTTGCAGCGCGACTTGCGTCGCAGGATGCGTATCGCGAGGCAAATGTCGAATATCCGAACGGACTCGGAGGTTTTCGCTTTGTTATCGAAAAACGTGCGAGCGGCCAACCTTATCTAAAGGTAGTGACGAACCAACCGATTAATGAGCCGTTCATCGATCTGTTGATCGAGTTGAATTGGGCATCGGGCCGGCTGCTGCGTGAGTATCCGGTGTTGCTCGATCCGCCCGGTTATAACGTCGAAAAACCTCAAACGCCGAAGTTTACGGCACCGCAAATTGCCGCGGAACCGACAACACAAATCGAACCGGCGCCCGCCCCAAAGGCGATGCCCACTGAGCAGGAATCGGCAACGCAGGAAAGTCTCGCAACGCCGGCGAAAGTAAAAGTTGCCGGCAAGACTTCCGCCGGAAAGTACAGCGCGGATACCTACGGACCGGTTAAATCGGGCGAGACTTTGCGCGGAATTGCGGAATCTACTCGACCGGCGGAAGTCACGTTGGATCAAATGCTGGTGGCAATTTATCGCGAAAATAAGGGTGCATTTGTTGGCCGAAACATGAACCGCCTGAAAGCGGGCATGATTTTGAAAGTACCCGACAACGCAACCGTGTCCGCAGTGGCGCCAGGCGCGGCGAAACGTGAGGTTATCGCGCAAACGGCAGATTGGAACACCTACCGCAAACGCCTATCCAATGTGGCTACACTTAGTACGGCGAAAGGCGATAAACCTGGCCAAACAGCCGGTGGCGCGATCGATACAAAAGTCACCGACGACAAGGCGCCGCTGGAGACCGGCAAGGATGTACTGAAGCTTTCGAAAGGACAAGCGGATGCGGGCCAGGGTGCTACCGGTAAAGGCACGGACAAACTGAATTTAATGCAGGAAGAACTGGCGACCCGCGATCGTGCGCTGGGGGATGCTCGTGCACGCGTATCTGATCTAGAAAAACAGATAAGCGAAATGCGGCGATTGTTGGAATTGAAGGGATCGCCGCTTCCGACGGGAAAACCGCCGTTGATGGCTAATGCGCCCGAGCCGCCGCCGACTGAAAAACCAACGGCGATCGTCACGCCGACAATCGAATCCAAGTCGGCAATGGAGCCAAAGCCTGTTCCTGAAGTGCCGCCGCCCACGCCGGCTGCAACGGAAATGGAAAATAAACCACCGGTTGACGCGATGCCGGTTAAGCCGAAAAAACCAAAGCGGATCATGCCGACGCCGGAACCCATCGCCGAGTCGGGTTTCTTTGATGGGCTGTTGGACAATCCCTTGATCCCTGCTGCAGGTCTTGGAATTTTGGGGTTACTTGGATTTTTCGGCTATCGTCAGTTTCGAAAACGTAAGGATGCTCAATTGGGCGCGTTTACCGCGACCGGCGCTATTCCGGGTGGCTTCAAACTGGGTCAGGCCGCGGCGCCCGGCGCGTCAGGGACGTTGACACCAGAAGGCGGTAATAGCTCGTTTCTGAGCGATTTCGATAAAGTCGGGGCTGGTAATATCGATACCGACGAAGTCGATCCGGTCGCGGAAGCGGACGTCTATATTGCGTACGGCCGCGATGCGCAGGCAGAAGAGATTTTGAAAGAAGCGATGGTCAAGGACTCGTCGCGTTACGAGATTCCGCTTAAATTGCTAGAGATATATTCCAATCGCAAGAGCGCGCAGTCGTTCGAGACGGTGGCTAAGCAATTGCACACGACTATCGGCGCGCAACATCCGCTTTGGTCAAAAGTCGCTGAGATGGGGCGAAAACTTGACGCAACAAACACCCTTTACGCGGCCTTAAATGTAACCGCCGCGCAGAATCACCCCGGTGATAGCGCGGGTATTCGAGCGATTAATCGAGATGCTTCGATCCCACTGAAGCCTGTGGAGCAAGTGCCGGCTGCGATGCGAGACACGTTGACTGTAAAAGAACCCGTAGTCGCCAACGCGCCGCTGGACTTGGATTTGGATTTTGATGCGACTGCGTCTGAACCAAGATCGGCAAACGCAGAAAACCTTTCGCCGAATACCGGAACGATCGATCTCGATCTCGGCAGCACCGATGAGCAATCCCATGGCGACATCGAACATAGCAGCGAAAAAAGTGCCTCGGGCGGCGATCCGTTTGTACTTGATTTCGATCTTGATACGCCTCAGCCGGCGGCTGCGGCGCCAAAATCCGAGGTGCGTGCGACCGTGGATGGCGGCGGCGGGTTAGAATTTGATATCGGTGACACTGATGTGCCGGAGCAATCCACGCTGTCTCCACGGACAACCAGTTCGAGCGTGGACTTACCGCCATTGGATCTTTCGGATATTGATTTGAGTTTGGGCTCGGCGAGCAATGTTGCGGCGCCTGCTAATGGCGGTGGCGGCTGGCAGAGTGCCGAAACCAAACTCGACCTGGCGCGGGCTTATCTTGAAATAGGCGACAAAGTTGGCGCGGTTGAGATATTGCAGGAAGTTATTAAAGAAGGTACACCCGAGCAACAGGACGAAGCGAAAAAACTCGCCGCCCAAGCCTAAGCCGGATACACTGTGCGCTCGAAATGGCGCACACCGGCATGGCATTCCACTCCTCCTTACGCGTTCTCCTGGGGCTGGGCTTAATTATTTTAAGTTCGGCCCTAACGGGTTATGCTCTCTTAGCAGTAATTCTAATCCTCGGGTCGTGGTTATATCTGCGCGATGACAAATTGTCGCTGCGCTGGATTCGCCGCGCGCGATATTTGCTCGTAATTCCACCGATTTTTAGCGGTTACGCAATGGCCGGGAGCGGCATATTACCGTGGGACTTGTGGGCGCCGACCTGGGAGGGTTTAGCGTTTGGGAGTACGCAGTCGGCGCGCCTGCTAGCGGCGTTGCTGGCGTTACGCGTCGCGCTTGGCGGCTTGTCATCCTCGCAGTTGGCGGAAGGTTTTGTTGCCTTATTTATCCCTCTTGGCTGGCTTGGCTTGAACGTCGATCAAGCGGCGCGGCGTTTAACCCTTACATTGGGTTACATAGATCAATTGGATGGTCGTAAGTCTCGAGATCTCTTGATGGGTTTTCATCGAATCCGTCCACCGACGGAGTAAATGGCTGAAGATGACGCTTCGCCTTATCGCGCGTTGCAACATGCCATGAGAATTGCCCTCGGCATCGAATATCAAGGTGCGCGCTATTGTGGCTGGCAGTCCCAGCCGAACGGCTGTGGGATTCAAGACGTTGTGGAAGCGGCGCTGTCGAAGATAGCCGAGCATCGCGTGCAAGTAGTATGCGCCGGCCGAACCGACGCCGGCGTCCATGCAACTGAA
Organism: Pseudomonadota bacterium; assembly: GCA_031380185.1. Classification (GTDB taxonomy): domain Bacteria; phylum Pseudomonadota; class Gammaproteobacteria; order Burkholderiales; family JALYOK01; genus JALYOK01. The sequence goes on along the minus strand of JANNFT010000069.1, from coordinate 9,431 downwards.
CAAGTGGTTCATTTTGATACCGAAGCAAGTCGCCCGCTCAGCGCCTGGGTGCGTGGAACTAACGCAAATTTGCCTGCCGATATCGCCGCGCTTTGGGCCAGCACAGTCGGCGAAGAATTTCACGCGCGTTTTAGCGCTCAGTCGCGCCGCTATTGCTACATTCTTCTCAATCGTCCGCAGCGCCCGGCGTTAGCGTCAGGCCGGGTCGGTTGGCATCATCAAGCGCTGGATTTGGTCGTGATGCAGCGCGCCGCGGAAAATTTTCTTGGGAGGCGCGACTTTAGCGCGTTCCGTTCATCGGAATGCCAGGCCAAGTCACCGATCAAAATCCTGCATTCGTTCAACATCGAACGATTGCAGGATTACATTTTGTTTAACCTTCACGCGGACGGATTCTTGCACCACATGGTGCGAAACATGCTGGGAAGTTTGGTCTACGTCGGTAGCGGGCGCGCCGACATCGATTGGCTTGCGCGTGTTTTGGAAAGTCGTGACCGGCGTTTAGCAGCGCCGACGTTCGCATCGGCTGGCCTGTATTTGACCCGGATCGAATACGCTTCCGGTTGGGCATTGCCGCAGCGCCCGGTGACCGGCGTGCAGGAATTATTTGCGGAATTGATTCACTAAATGATCATGACGCGCGTGAAAGTTTGCGGAATTACGCGAATCGAAGATGGTGTCGGGGCCGCACGGCTTGGCGTTGACGCAATCGGGTTTGTGTTTTATCCGCTCAGCCCGCGCTACGTTCAGGCCGAGCGCGCGCGCGACATTGCTGCCGCGATTCCACCGTTCGTCAGTAGCGTGGGTCTATTTGTCAATGCCGACGCAGCGAAAGTTCTAAAAGTGTTATGCACGACACGACTTGATTACTTGCAATTTCACGGCGACGAATCGCCTGAGTATTGTGCGCAGTTCGGCGTGCCATTTCTCAAAGCAATTCGAGTCAAGCCGGGTGTGGATTTGCTACAATACGCCACGTCGTTTAGCAGCGCGAAGGCCTTGTTGCTTGATGCATATGTTGAAGGCGCCCATGGCGGCACGGGACAAGGATTCGATTGGCGGCTCATTCCTGCGAATTTACCGTTGCCCGTGATTCTTTCCGGTGGATTGGGACCTGACAATATTGCGGCCGCGGTTCGCGCCGTTAGGCCCTGGGCAGTGGATGTATCAAGCGGCGTCGAAGCGGCCAAAGGCATCAAGGACGCCGAAAAAATAGAACGATTTATGCGAGGAGCGCGCAATGCAGATGTATGACCTGCCCGATAACAGCGGGCATTTTGGACCGTATGGAGGCATCTTTGTCGCGGAAACGTTAATGCAGGCGCTCGAGCAATTGCGCTTGAACTACGAACAGGTCCGTACTGATGCTGAATTTCAAGCGGAACTCGCCTACGAACTGAAGCACTTCGTTGGTCGTCCGAGCCCCATCTATCATTGCAAGCGGTGGTCGGAAGCATTGGGTGGAGCCCAAATATATCTGAAGCGCGAAGATCTCAATCACACCGGCGCCCACAAGGTTAACAACACCATGGGTCAGGCGCTCCTGGCGAAGCGCATGGGTAAACCGCGCGTGATTGCGGAGACGGGCGCTGGCCAACACGGCGTCGCAACCGCCACAATGGCGGCACGTTTCGGTCTCGAGTGCGTGGTCTACATGGGTTCCGAAGACATTAAGCGTCAGGTGCAGAATGTCTATCGGATGAAACTGCTCGGCGCAACGGTGGTTCCTGTTGAGAGTGGATCAAAGACACTGAAGGACGCATTGAACGAAGCGATGCGCGATTGGGTTACCAATGTCGAGAATACTTTTTACATTATCGGAACCGTGGCCGGCCCACATCCCTATCCGATGATGGTGCGCGATTTTAATTCCATTGTCGGCAAAGAGTGCCGCACACAAATGCCCGACATGCTGGGTCGTCAACCCGACGCGATTTTGGCCTGTGTGGGTGGTGGATCGAATGCAATGGGAATATTTTATGATTATATTACCGATGAAAAAGTCCGGCTGATCGGGGTAGAGGCGGGTGGCGTAAGCCTTGCATCCGGTAAGCATGCCGCTCCATTGTCGGCCGGATCGCCGGGTATTTTGCATGGTAACCGCACTTACCTAATGCAAGATGCGAACGGACAAATCAAGGAGACCCATTCAATCTCGGCTGGGTTGGACTATCCGGGCGTCGGGCCGGAACATTCTTACTTGAAAGATTCCGGCCGCGCCGAATATGTCACTGTCACCGACGACGAGGCGCTCAAGGCATTTCACGATCTGTGCCACTATGAAGGCATTATCCCAGCGTTGGAATCGAGCCACGCGACCGCCTATGCGGCTAAGATCGCGCCTACTATGGGCAAACACAAAGCGTTACTGGTGAATTTATCCGGTCGCGGCGACAAAGATATGCACACGGTTGCACAGGCTTCAGGCCTTAACCTCTAACTCAACTAGAAAAAAATCCACAAAAGAAATAGCAATCGCACATGTCACGCATCGCCGCCACGTTTTCCAAGTTACAAGAACAACGCAGAAAAGCCCTTATTCCGTTTGTCACATCCGGTGATCCTTCGCCCGAATTGACAGTTCCGTTAATGCATGCGATGGTGACAGCCGGCGCCGACATTATTGAGTTAGGCATACCATTTTCCGATCCGATGGCTGACGGCCCGGCGATTCAGCGATCGAGCGAGCGCGCTATTAGGAATGGCGTCGGCGTGCGCAACGTACTTGGCTATATCACGCAATTTCGCAAGACCGATGCTGTCACGCCGGTAGTATTAATGGGGTACGCCAATCCGATCGAACACATGGGTTACGAGTCATTTGCCAAGGCTGCACTTGTTGCCGGGGTGGACGGCGTATTGGTGGTGGACTATCCGCCGGAAGAGGGTGGCGATCTGTTCAAATATTTGGCTGCGCATCAATTGGATCCGATATTTCTATTGGCGCCAACTTCAAGCGATGCGCGAATTGCCGCCGTCGCAAAACTGGCCCGTGGATACGTCTACTATGTTTCATTGAGGGGGGTCACCGGCGCCTCGAACATTGACTTGACGCAGGTGGCCGAAAAAATACCGAAGATCAAATCCGCTACAAAGTTGCCGGTCGGCGTTGGGTTCGGCATTCGTGATGCCGTAACGGCTAAATCCGTTGCGCGTATTGCCGATGCGGTGGTCATCGGTAGCCGAATCATAGAAGAAATAGAAAATTCTAATGCCGGCAACGTGCTGGATAACGTCGCGACGCTTTTGAGCGGGATTCGCGCCGCGATGGACGCTTACGACTCATGAGTTGGTTCAAAAAATTATTACCGCCACGCATCAAGCGTGACTCCGGTGGCGCAAAAAAAGCCACGGTTCCGGAGGGATTGTGGGTTAAGTGTTCGTCGTGCGATGGCGTATTGTATCGAGCGGACTTGGATAAAAATCTCAATGTCTGCCCAAAATGCAGCCACCACAATCGAATTGGCGGGCGAGCGCGCCTTGAATTGCTATTGGATGATGAGACGCAATTCGAAATTGGCGCCGACATTTATCCTGTCGACAGTTTGAAATTTAAAGACAGCAGAAAGTATCCTGAGCGCCTCGACGAAGCGCAGAAATCGACCGGCGAAACAGATGCATTAATTGTATTGCAGGGCACGGTTAAATCCGTACCCCTGGTCGCCGCCGCATTCGAGTTTGATTTTATTGGGGGATCAATGGGATCGGTCGTTGGCGAACGATTCGCGCAAGGTGTTGAGGCGGCCATTGAACAGCAACTGGCGTTCATTTGTTTTTCCACCAGTGGCGGCGCGCGTATGCAGGAGGGTTTATTTTCGTTATTGCAAATGGCCAAAACCAGTGCCGCGTTGGCGTTGCTTGCCGAAGCAAAGTTGCCTTACATCTCAATTCTCACCGACCCCACAATGGGCGGCGTGTCCGCCAGCTTCGCGATGTTGGGCGATGTGATCATCGCCGAGCCCGGCGCGCTGATTGGCTTCGCCGGTCCGCGGGTAATAGAGCAAACCGTGCGAGAAACCTTACCCGACGGTTTTCAGCGGGCAGAATTTTTGTTAGAAAAAGGCGCGATCGACATGATCGTCGACCGTCGCGAAATGCGAGATAAATTGGCCAACCTCATCACCATGATGATGCGACAACCTGCGCTAGCCGCAACCTGATTGATCGTCCATTGGGTGCAACGTCGCTCGCCGATTGGCTGCTTCATCTCGAAAGTCTTCACCCCAAATCCATTGCGCTTGGCCTTGAACGCGTCAATGACGTCAAGACCCGGCTCGCGTTAGATGCTTCGTTCACTATCGTCACAGTTGGCGGCACCAACGGCAAAGGATCAACCTGTGCGATGTTGGAAGGCATTCTCGGAATCGCCGGCTATAGGACCGGCTTATACACTTCGCCGCACCTTCTAAGTTACAACGAACGTGTTCGTATCGGCCGCGCACCGGTTGACGACGCCAGTCTGTGTCTGGCTTTCCAAGCAGTCGAGGCCGCACGCGGCGACACGCCGCTCACTTATTTTGAATTCGGAACGCTCGCTGCCGTGGTGCTTTTTGTCGAACGCAAGGTCGATGTGGCGATATTGGAAGTGGGCTTAGGCGGGCGCTTAGACGCCGTCAACGCGTTCGATGCAAATTGCGCCATCGTTACTAACATCGGATTGGATCACACCGAATACTTGGGCTCAACGCTCGAGGCAATAGGGCGCGAGAAGGCCGGTATTTATCGCTCGGGGAAACCAGCGCTGTTCGGCGATGACGAAATGCCTGTTACGATCCCACACCGAGCCAAGCAAATCGGCGCTGATTTTCAGAGACTCGGGGTTGATTTTCGATTTTCTAGGCAAGATACTCAATGGCAGTTTCATGGTCGCCGCGGCAATCACCATGGATTACCGTATCCTGCGCTGCGCGGTGGCTACCAGATCAAAAATGCGAGCGTCGCGCTCGCTGCCCTTGATGAGCTCAAAGACAAGTTGCCGGTTACGTTACAAGATATTAAGCGCGGTCTGCTTGAGCTCGATTTACCGGGCCGTTTTCAAGTGTTGCCGGGGCGGCCCGCCGTGATTTTGGATGTCGCCCATAATACTGCGGCCGTCACGGTTTTGGCGCAGCAACTTTGCCATATGTGGCGATTTCGCCGAACCCATGCAGTGTTTGGCATGCTTAAGGATAAGGATATCGCGAGCGTTATCGGCGTCATGGCAGATTTTGTCGATACCTGGTACCTAGGCCCAATCAAGGCGACTCGAGGCGCAAGCGCAGAGCATCTGTTGAGCCATCTTGCTGCGCGCGGTCAGGCTGGCACGGCAGATTGCTATCCAACCATCGCACTGGCCTATCAGGCTGCCTGTCGTGCTGCATCGCAAGATGATAGAATAATCGTGTTCGGCTCGTTTTATACGGTTGCCGATGTTATTCGGCATCTTTAACGTAATCTTTCTATGCCCTCTCCTATCGGCGACGACGGACTCAAACTCAAACAACGAGCGCGACGACGCCTAATTGGCGCGATAGTGTTGTTGACCGCGTTGGTGCTTGTCCTGCCGCTGGTGTTGGATAAGGCGCCGAAGCACGCTTCGAATGAAATCGCGGTGCATATTCCTGCGCCGCAACAGACGCCGACAAATCCAGAATTGGCGGCGCCTGAATCTAAGCCCGAGGTCGTCCGCCCGCCCGAGCCGGAAGTAAATATATCATCGCCTGCAGCGCCGCTTACAACGGAGATTGCGCCGCCGGTTCCCACGGAAAAGTCCATCAAACCAGCCGCCAGCCACGGATTCTTCGTGCAAGTTGGCGTGTTTTCCAAATCCGAAAATGCCAAAACCGTGCAAGCTAAGCTGGCAAAGATTAATTTGACCGCGAGCGTGGCGTCGATCAAAACATCCGGGGGTGAAAGCACTCGCGTGCGGGTCGGGCCATTCGAGACTCGAATCGACGCGGACGAAGTTTTGTCGCAGGTCAAGCGGCTTGGCGAGAAAAATGCAACGATCGTTAAAGTTGAGCGGCCGCGTTAGCGGTATGAAATAGCAAAGGCCCATGACACTATTCGACTATTTTGCCATTGCGATTGTCGGCATTTCCATGCTGCTGGGTTTAATGCGTGGGGCGATCAAAGAAGTGTTTTCCTTAGCGTCGTGGGTCTGCGCGTTTATTGTCGCCAAATTATTCAGCGTCCAATTCGCGCATGTGCTGGAATCGGCCTTGTCAAATTCGTCGCTGCGCCTTCTAACCGCATTTATTATTTTGTTTACATTTACGTTAATCGTCATGGCGCTCGTCAGCTTGTTGATCACCACGGCGGTAAAAAAACACGGGCTAGGGTCACTCGATCTTTTACTGGGAACGATCATAGGTTTCTTGCGCGGCGTAGTGATCATGTTGATCTTGGTTGTGCTTGGTGGGATGACGGCCTTGCCGCAGCAACGCGACTGGCGCAATGCATTCACCAGTGCTTGGTTCGAGACATTGGCGCGCGCCGTTAAACCGTGGCTGCCGGAGGCAATGGCGAAGCGCGTACACTTTGGACCGCCGACCGCCGAACCAACGAAATAGCGGATAATAGATTATGTGTGGAATTTTAGGAATCGTCGGAAAAGGTCAGGTGAATCAGCTTTTGTACGATGGCCTTCAAGTGTTGCAGCATCGCGGCCAAGACGCCGCTGGAATCGTCACCGCAAATGGCAATACATTTAATATGCACAAGGGTGGCGGCCTGGTGCGCGACGTGTTTCGGACGCGCAACATGCGTTCCCTGGTCGGCGAAATGGGCATCGGCCATTGCCGTTATCCGACGGCGGGGTCGGCGTTTTCGAATGCCGAGGCGCAGCCGTTCTACGTCAATTCTCCGTTCGGCATCGTGCTCGGTCACAACGGCAATCTCACCAACACCGAGCAACAGCGGCGCGAGCTTTTCCGTCAGGATTTGCGCCACGTCAACACCAACTCCGATTCCGAAGTGTTGCTCAACGTTCTTGCCCACGAGTTGCAAGATGCCGCCGCGGGGTTTCGCCTCACACCTGACGCGATATTTAGCGCCGTCGCGGGTGTCCACCGCCGCTGCCGCGGCGCCTACGCCATTGTCGCGATGATCGCTGGTTACGGCCTGGTGGCGTTTCGCGATCCGTTTGGCATTCGGCCGCTGGTGATCGGCTATCACGACACGCCGGAGGGCCGCGAGTATATGGTTGCCTCCGAGAGTGTCGCGATCGACACGCTCGGCTTCCAATTGATGCGCGACGTTGCGCCTGGCGAAGCTATTTTCATTGACGAAGATGGGCGCTTTGCTAGCCGTCAATGCGCTATCAAGCCGGTCCATTATCCGTGCATTTTCGAGTACGTTTATTTGGCTCGGCCCGATTCCGTGATCGATGGGATTTCGGTATATGAGACTCGCCTACGCATGGGTGAGAATCTCGCCGAGAAAATAAAGCGCGTTGCGCCGGACCTCGATGCCGATATCGTCATTCCCATTCCTGACACCAGTAGGCCGAGCGCCATGCAGCTCGCAACCCGCTTAGGTTTGCCCTATCGGGAAGGATTCATTAAGAATCGCTACATCGGACGTACGTTCATTATGCCGGGCCAATCGGAGCGTCGAAAATCCGTGCGCCAGAAATTGAATGCGATCGCCATGGAATTTAGAGACCGCAACGTTCTGCTGGTGGACGATTCCATCGTGCGCGGCACTACCAGCCGTGAGATCGTGCAAATGGCGCGCGATTGTGGCGCGAAAAAAGTGTACTTCGCTTCAGCGTCACCGCCGGTGCGTTTTCCGAACGTCTACGGAATAGACATGCCGACCAAACACGAATTCATTGCCACGGGTCGCAGCGACGAAGAAATCGCGGATGAGATTGGCGCCGACGCGGTGTTTTATCAAGACCTACCCGCACTGATCGACGCGGTGCGGGCGAGTAATCCGAGCATCACGCATTTTGATACGTCTTGCTTTGACGGGAATTATATAACCGGCGACGTGACCCCGGAATATTTGGCCGGGCTCGAGGAAACCCGGGCAGACAGCGAACGTCAGATGAAAACCCACTTATCGTCATTCCAACTCGACTTGGGATTGAGTATTGTCGACTAGATTTTGCAACAAGTTTTTTTAACCGCCTTTGGAGAGCATAAATGGAACATAAATTACCTGAACTACCGTACGCCATGGACGCACTGCAGCCGCATATTTCCAAGGAGACCTTGGAGTTTCATTACGGCAAGCATCATCAAACCTATGTAACGAATCTGAACAACCTCATCAAGGGTACGGAATTCGAAAACATGACCTTGGAAGACGTCGTGAAAAAATCCGCCGGCGGTATGTTCAACAACGCTGCGCAGATTTGGAATCACACGTTTTATTGGTACGGCCTGAAACCAAATGGCGGTGGGCAACCAAGCGGCGCGTTGGCCGATGCCATCAATAAGAAATTCGGTTCCTTCGACGAGTTTAAGAAGCAGTTCAGCCAAACCTGTGTGACAACTTTTGGTTCGGGCTGGGGCTGGTTGGTGAAAAACGCCGATGGTTCGATCGAGCTTATGAGCACGTCTAACGCGCAGAGCCCTATGACCTCGGGCAAAACCGCATTGTTAACCTGCGATGTATGGGAGCATGCTTACTACGTCGATTATCGCAATCGGCGTCCCGACTATGTTGCGGCTTTCTGGAATCTGGTTAACTGGGATTTTGTCGCGAAGAACTTTGCTGGCTAGTTCAAGTCCGCTTTGATGAAAAAAGGCCGCGCAATGCGGCTTTTTTTTGTGGCATCGCCAGGAACCGCGCTGCGCTTACGTTTCGGCGGAACATATCCGAAAGGCCGCACCCTGAGCGGCTACAAACCATTCGCCTGCGATGCCATTGACAAATCATTTCGATGAACTACGCTCACAATAAGAACAACAAGAAAGTTAAAAATGAACACATCACTTTTGGGCGGATTGATCGCCTTGGTTGGAATTATTTTCGTGGCTTTTATTTGGTTCAGTCCTATTCATCGGCTCGCACGTTGGACGAAACAAGCCCAGGGCTGGGATTATGCGACGGCGAATGCTCGATTCCAAGAGGCCCGGCGAACCGTAATTGCACAGCTTCGCCATCCTGCAGGACAAATTGGAAAAGACTTATCCGACGCGGCGTTTAATCTCGTGGTCGCCTGTACCGATCGGATGAATGAGTTGAACGGCAAGGAACATGGCCCGGCTCAACACGAACGAATTCGTCGCACCTTAACGCACACATTAAAACGCGAAGCAGATTATTGGGTCGCGGGAGAATATGGCATCGAGGCACTAGGCCGTGATCAAGAACCTGCTTTATTTGCCGGGCAACACAGTCGCGCCGACACGACACCAACCATGCGCTAGTTGGCGACAACTTCGAAGTAACGCCGCCCCACTGCGGCCTGATTTTCATAGATTGAGCCCTGATTAAGG
>JANNFT010000044.1:0-2912 GCA_031380185.1 Pseudomonadota bacterium | reverse complement strand
GGTGAGTGAGTAGGCGCGCCATCAATCGGTCACTGGGCAATCTGCCTGGGAAGACGATGGCGCCCGCAACCGAAAGTTGCAACTCACGAGCCCGGATACCGGCCTGAATGCTTGCCTTAGCGCAAGCGTAACGGAAATATCGCGGGGATGCGATAGGTGAGGCCAAAATCCTTGTCTGCACTAACCATTGTCTTTAGCGATAGTTACCACTCCCTGGTATTTCCTTGTCTTGTTTCACTGTCAAGGAGATGAAATGAAACTCATCCTGTTACCTGCAGTCGCCTTAATTTTTTACCGCGCGGCCGCCTGGGCCGAAGAAATACCTCAAGCCGATACTGTCGTTGTCACGGCGAACCGCACCAAAGAGCGGCTTGCACAAACGCTGCAACACACGACGCTCATCACCCAAGAGCAGATTCGCAATTCCGGCGCCACCGATTTGCCGGCGTTACTGCGCCGCGAAGCCGGGTTGGAAATCGCTCAATCCGGCGGCATTGGAAAACAAAGCAGCACGTTTTTGCGCGGCGCGAATTCCAACCACACGCTTGTGTTGATCGACGGCATGCGCGCCAATTCCGCAACCACGGGCGCCACGGCGCTCGACCAAATTATGGTCGATCAGATTGAGCGAATCGAAATCGTGCGCGGTAACGTCAGCAGCCTCTACGGTTCGGAAGCAATCGGCGGCGTCATTCAGATTTTTACCAAGCGCGGCAAAGGCGAACCGGGCTTGAACGTGGCGGCTGGCTACGGCACGGAAAATACTACACGCTTCAACGCCAGTTACGGCGGAGTCGCCGGCAAGACCCGCTTCAACGCCAACCTGTCGGTGTTCCGCACGGACGGATTTTCCGCGATCAATGGCGATTTTATTCCGCTGACTTTTTTCTCCAAGGCGGGTGATGAGGACGACGACGGTTATCGCAATTTGAGCTTTTCCGCGAATCTGTCCCACGAATTTTCGCTTGGCCAATCGCTTGGATTGACTGCGTTGCACAGCGCTGGCAAGGTCGATTTTGACGGCGCTGGCGTCAATTCTTCAAAATCTAAATTGACGGCTTTTTCGCTCTATTCAAGCAATCAGATCAACGCGAAATGGACCTCCAAAGTGACGCTGGCGCAAGGCATTGACGATCTGAAGAGTTTTACGGACGGCGCATTCACATCGCGCTTCAAGACAACTAACACCCAACTCGGCTGGCAAAACGATATCGCATTTTCCGAAGCGCACAGCCTGGTCGCGGGCCTCGAGTACCTGGGACAAGATGTTACGAGCACTACCCAATACACGACCACGGACCGCACCATCACGAGCGGTTATTTGACCTACTTCGGCGAATTGGGCGCGCATACAGTGCAAGTCAATGGCCGCTATGACCGCTATTCGGATTTCGGCGGCAACTTTTCCGGTTTACTCGGATACGGCTATCACATTACCGACGCTTGGCGGATCACCGCAGGAGTTAGCAATGCATTTCGCGCGCCGACTTTCAATGAACTTTACGATCCCAATTTCGGCTTTGGCAACCCAAACCTCAAACCGGAGAAAGCGCGTAGCGCGGAACTGGGGCTGCAGTATCAGAACGCTCACGAGCGCATGAAAGCCGTGATTTTTCGCATGCGGACGAACGATTTGATCGTCGGGGTATTGGATCCGGTGACCTTCAATTTCCCGGCGACCAATGTCGATAAGAGCGAAAGTAAAGGCGTGGAGATAAGTTACAGCGGTGAGTTTGGGCCGGTGCAATTGCTTGCAAGTTTCACCGAGCAACGCTCCAAGAATCTTGATACCGGCGAACGTCTGCTGCGGCGCGCGAATCGTTTCGGCAGTCTTGGCGCACAATACCGCTTAGGTGATTGGCGTATCGGCGGCGAAGTGCTGGCTAGCGGCAATCGCGAGGACTTTGATATCCGCGAGCCGTTTGGCAAGGTTAAGTTAAGCGGTTACTCGGTCGTCAATTTGACTACATCCTATCAATTCGCGCCTAATAGCCGCGTCGCGCTTAAGGTAGAAAATGCACTCGATAAGCAATATGAATTGGTGCGCGGCTACAATACCCAAGGCCGTTCTTTCTTTGTGAGTTTAGCCCACGAGTTCAAATAGTCTGACGGATGCCGCGCTCCACCATTGAGGTCAGCGAACAAGCCGGGGTGCGCTATCTGCATTTTGGCTCCGAGTGTATACAAGGCGCCATGCGGCTTTCCAGGCCAAATGCGCTGGAACTCGCCTATACAAGGGACTTTATGGCGGCGCTGCTGCTACGGCCCGAGGCGAAACGGTTTTTGCTGATCGGTTTGGGCGCCGGCTCGATCGCCAAGTTTATTTACCATCACATCCCTGATTCCGATCTGACGGTCGTCGAAATCAACCCAAATGTTTTGCATGTTGCTCGGGAATTTTTCATATTGCCGCAGGATGATAAGCGGCTTCAAATTGTCATCGACGACGGCGCCCTTTATATCCAAAAAACGCTCGCGCAATTCGACATCATTTTCGTCGACGGATTCGATCGCCACGCGCGTGTCGGCGCATTGGACACGAAAGCGTTTTATCAAGCCTGCCGCGCACATCTGTCGGACAATGGGCTAATGGCGGTGAATCTTTTTGGACGTACGCTGCGTTTCGAGGCCAGCGTCAAGCGCATCGCCGAAACGTTTGATGATCGAATCGTCGTGCTCCCGCCATCGGCGGGCGGCAATGTCATCGCCTTTTCGATTTCGGGCAGAGAAGATTCCGTCACGGTAGCCGATTTGAAAAACCGTGCTCAGTCGTTACGCGCATTGACCGGGCTCAATCTCGCGAACCTAGTCCAGCTCATGGCGCGAACGATTTCGTTCTTTGAAGGCAAGCTGAGCCTATAACTCACTGTTCGAACGAGGCAAAGTCTGCTATCGTGCGCGCCATGATTGCC
>JANNFT010000016.1:0-4631 GCA_031380185.1 Pseudomonadota bacterium | reverse complement strand
CTGGTGCTGCCGTTCGAACGTCGCCAAAAAAGCCGCTTGCGCACGCGGCTTGAGTCGGGCATGGAGGTCGGGTTATTTTTGGAACGAGGGACGATTCTGCGCGACGGAGATTTTCTGCGCACCGAAGAAGGAATGTTGGTGCGCGTCGTCGCGGCGCCGGAACAGGTATATCTGGTGCGCTGCGAGTCGGGGTTGCAGTTAACGCGCGCCGCCTATCATCTGGGCAACCGTCATGTGCCACTGGAGATCGGCGACGGCTGGCTGAAGTTGAAACGCGATTCCGTGTTGCGTGACATGTTGCTAGGATTGGGTGCAACAGTCAGCGCTGCCGAACTTCCGTTCGATCCGGAAGCAGGCGCCTATGGTGGCGGTCATAGCCATGGTGACGCCAGTCATCGGCCGATCATTCACCGGCATAAGCCATGAGTTTGCCGCTGGTTCGATTGCTGCAACTGGCGAGCCCGGCGCTGCCCGTTGGCGCCTACAGTTATTCGCAAGGCCTGGAGGCGGCCTGTGAAGCGAAAATTGTTCGCGATAGGGATAGTGCAGGGCGATGGATCGGTGACGTCTTGCAGTTCAACATCGCGACTATGGAAGTACCTGTCGCCGCGCGGCTGTATCGGGCTTGGCAATCGGGGGACTTAAATTCCGCCGCTTATTGGAACGACTATTTTCTTGCGGCACGGGAAACCGCCGAGTTGCGCGCCGAAACGGAGCAGATGGGATATTCCCTGGCAAAACTCTTGGTCGACGGAAAATTTTTCGATGCGGCGGATGTCGCCAAGCTAGCCGATATGCAACCAAAAGGTTTTCCGGCTGCGTTCAGTTTTGCCGCCGTTAGTTTTTCTGTTCCAATAAACGAGGCGCTTACAGCATACCTTTGGTCGTGGCTGGAAAATCAGGTGATCGCCGCAGTGAAACTCGTGCCGTTAGGTCAAGTGGCGGGGCAGACGTTGTTGTTCCAATTAGGGCAAGATATTCCGCGCATTGTCGACAATGCGCTCGCGCTTGAAGACGAAGCACTGTGTAATTTCTCGCCGGGACTAGCGATTCTATCCGGCCAACACGAAACTCAATACAGTCGATTGTTTCGATCATAGGAAATATGGAAGACAAACAACCGTTACGCATAGGCATTGGCGGCCCGGTCGGCTCGGGCAAGACTGCGTTGGTGGAAGCGCTATGCAAACGCATGCGCGATAACTACAGCATTGCGGTCGTCACCAACGACATCTACACCAAAGAAGACATGGAGATTTTGGTGCGTGCGGAAGCGTTGGCGCCGGAACGCATCGTCGGCGTCGAGACCGGCGGCTGCCCACACACGGCGATCCGCGAAGACGCGTCAATCAATCTCGAAGCCGTGGCGCGGCTATCGCAAACATTTCCGGGACTCGACGCGATATTTGTCGAAAGCGGCGGCGACAATTTGGCGGCAACTTTCAGCCCGGAGTTGTCGGACCTTACACTCTACGTCATCGATGTCGCCGGTGGAGAAAAGATTCCACGTAAAGGCGGGCCGGGCATCACCAAGTCAGATTTGTTGATCATCAACAAAATCGATCTCGCGCCGATGGTCGGCGCGTCGCTGGAGATCATGGAGCGGGACGCGAAACGCATGCGCGGGGAGCGGCCGTTCGTGTTCACAAACCTAAAAAAAGGTATCGGCCTGGATACGGTAATCGACTTCATCGAACGCGAAGGATTATTGAAAGTACACTGATGTTGATGCATCGCGAACATGGCTTGTTGCTGGTCGTCGATATACAGGAGAAATTGGCGCCGGCGATTTTGCATGCCGATACGGTCGTTGCGAATGCGGCGAAACTAATTCAGGCGGCAAAACAATTGAGCGTGCCGATTTTGGCGTCAGAGCAGTACCCGAAAGGGTTGGGACGCACTGTTATGCCACTGCGTGAATTGCTGCCTGCTGAAGCCCTAATTGAAAAAACCTATTTTTCGTGCCTTAGCGAGCCTGGCTTCGGCGATCGATTGGTCAAACAAGCGCGTGCGCAAATCATTGTTTGTGGCATGGAAACCCATGTCTGTGTGCTGCAAACTGTGCTCGGATTAAAAGCCGCGGGGTATGCGCCGATGGTCGTCGCGGATGCCACGTCATCGCGCAGTATTCAAAGCTACGATCTGGGGATTGCGCGCATGCGCGATGCGGGCATAACGGTGGTTACAACTGAGATGGTTTTGTTTGAATGGATAGGGCGCGCCGCGACGCCTGAATTCAAAGCATTGCTGCCGTTAATCAAATAGCGCCGATTCCGACATATTGGTGGGGCTTGGGTGAGGGTGGTTACAGTGTGAATTACAAAGGCCAAGCAACACCTGAGTTAGATTTGAAAGTCTCGCAAAGTCCAAACTGAACTTGACTTGACAAGCGACGTCACGACTCTACAATGTAGCTACATTGATCGGAGTAAAAACATGAGTGATACCAAGATCCAAAAGTGGGGCAACAGCATGGCGCTGCGCATTCCGGCAGTGACGATGCGTGCCTGGGGTATTGAGGAAGGGCAAGCGGTTGCATTGAACGTAGAGGACGGCGCCTTGGTTGCCAGACCTACACAAAAACGCTACACCCTCGCCGAACTACTTGCGCGATGTGATCTCTCAAAACCCATCAGCGCCGAGGAACGGGAATGGATCGACGCTCCGGCCGTAGGCCGTGAGTTGCTTTGATGCGCATACCTAAGCGTGGTGAGATATGGCAAATTGACCTGAATCCTACTGCCGGGAAAGAACAACAAGGTATCCGGCCGGCGCTGATTGTGTCACAGCAGGATTTCAACCGCTCCGGCCTTAGCCTGGTGTGTCCGATCACACAAGGCGGTAACCAAACGCGCTTTGCGGGTTTCGCCGTTACGCTCATGGGCAGCGGTGCCAAAACGCAAGGCGTGGTGATGTGCAATCAGCCCAGAACGGTAGACGTGGTATCAAGAAAGGGGAAGTTCATCGAGCTCGTGCCCGAATTTGTCGTCAGTGAAGTCTTAGCTAGAATACAGACGCTAATCGACTGAACTTGCGCCGCTCGGCGCGCTACTGCAGCCACTCGTAACGGTGAACCACTTGAGAGACAATGGTAACGCCAGTCGTTGCGGTTCAAGAAGTCCGCGAATTTCCAAGATTGCGAAGTGATACCCTGCGTCTATGTTATATTTAACATAATATACATTATACGAAGTTCATAGTTCAATGCGCCGCCGCGCCCCCATTGCATGAATCACTTTGTTACCCTGCTCGTCTGCTTTCATGATTTTGCTTTTGTTAAGTCTTCAACAGTCGGAAAAGTAAAACGCCCTGGGTGGCCTTGGGCCATTCCGCCGCCTGAACGCAGCGGAAATTACACACTTTCGACCTCTAATCCATCGTGCGCAAGTTCTAATTCTTCCATCGCGACGTCGCTCGCGTTCGCCTGTAGTATCGGTCCGGAATAGCGTACCGGAAAAGCATTTCTGATTTTCCACACGACGACTGGCTGATGACTCTGATCCAGCAATTGAACTATCACATCACGCCGCTCGACCGAATTTAGATTGATCGTACTGAGCCACTTGAAAAAATCGTTATCGCTGCGGACGATGCCGCGTTTCAATACAACGTTACTGTAGTGAAACTGACCCGGCATCTTCAACGCATGAAATTCCGGATTCGAGCCGTCGCGATATTCGACCGTATCGACCTGGATATTCAATCCGGAAACCTCTTGGAATCCAACTCTCGTGCCGCCCCACTGCACAACGAAGTGATACGAGGGCATCGGATATGCAATAGCCATGATGTTATGAATAACCTTCCTAAAGTAATGGCAAAGTTTTCGCAATACTATTCTCACTCGAAAATTTGAACAAGCAACAGACCACAATTCTACGCGTCAAATGATGCGTTGCTCGGAATCTGGATCGAACACCACGCAGTCGGTCGAATCGACCCCAAGCTCGATTGATTGACCCGGCGCCTTGGCATATTTCGGATGAACGCGGCAGACGATTTCCTTAGCGTTCATTTTCACGACCACCAGCGTGTCGGGTCCGGTTGGTTCGACGATATTTATCATGCCATTAATTTTTGTCATCGCTTGTGAAGCTTGATGGGTTTCGCCGGGATGACTGATCTTTTCTGGGCGCAATCCGACGATCACATCGCGACCCAGCCAAGATTTCAGCTTTTCGTCGCTTCCCGGCAAATCGAGAAAGTAATGCTGGCCGCGGCTTTCTAAATCAACGCCGTAACTGGCGCCATTTTGCTGTACTTTGCACGGAATAAAATTCATGGGTGGCGACCCCATGAAACCGGCGACAAACATATTTTGCGGTTGGTCGTAGATCTCTTGCGGTGTACCAAACTGCATCAACTCACCCGCCTTCATCACGGCGATCTTGTCGCCGAGAGTCATCGCTTCGATTTGATCGTGTGTGACGTAGACGATCGTCGTGCCAAGGCGCTGGTGCAAAAGTTTGATTTCCGTTCGCATCTCCACTCGAAGCTTCGCATCTAGGTTGGACAGCGGCTCGTCGAACAAAAACAACGCCGGATTGCGTGCAATGGCGCGGCCCATCGCAACGCGTTGACGCTGACCGCCGGAAAGTTGCGCCGGTTTTCGATCGAGCAACGGCTCGATC
>JANNFT010000506.1:0-5795 GCA_031380185.1 Pseudomonadota bacterium | reverse complement strand
GCAATAACACATTTACTTCGGGATCACGAGTCAGGCGATTAGCGAGTACGCAACCGGCCGAACCCGCGCCAACAATAATGTAATCGAACGAACCGACATTGCGTGTCATAGCCGAGTGAATCCCAACAGCGGAAAATTAATACCGCGCCCCACCGCCAGCACTTTGAACAACTCGCCCATTTCTGCAGGACTTAGCAAGCGCTGCGCTTTATTCGCCAGCGGGAGGTATTGCACGGCGTTTGCCGGATCAATCTCACCCAATCGATCAGTGATGCCGCAGGCGATGAGAAATCTCGCTTGCGTTGTAAATCCCTCTATCTCAAGGCCGGCGCTCCGCGCGGCATCCATCATGGCGCTGAAATTCACATGCGCGGTAATATCCTGCACGCCGGGCAAAAAGAATGGATCCGTGTGAGCGCGATGACGATAGTGGCACATCAGCGTGCCGCTGTTGCGATCTGCGTGGTAATACTCGTGATCTAAAAATCCGTAGTCGATCAACAAGGCCGCGCCGTGCTGTAACGAGTCGCCCAAACTACGAATGAACGCCGTGCCGGCGCGATGGATTTCACTCACATAGCCCGGCGCAACATTGACAGTCCGCGCATGATCGAATAACGCACCCGACGCAAGTAATCGATCTTGCCACGCGAATTCATCGCCGGATATCACAACACCGCGTTCGTAAATTCCGTCGGCTTGCCACGAGATCAAATCGACTGGCATGGCGTCGAGAACTTCGTTGGCAAGCATCACGCCGACAAAGCTTTTTGGAAGTTGATCGATCCACTTAACGCGCGAACGCCAATTGGGAATTTCTTTTTGAAGAAATAAACGTTGGCGTTCGCGCAAGTCCGGGCTTGGCTCCAAGATCAAGTATTGGCGAGGCTCGAAGCCCATTTTTTCCAAGGACTGAATTAAATCGCGGGCGAGTTTTCCGCTGCCCGCGCCGAATTCCAGGACGTCGCCGCCGGTCACGTTCAATACCTGCGCGACTTGCCGCGCCAACGTCGCGCCAAACAATGCGCTCATTTCCGGCGCCGTGGTGAAGTCTCCCGCCGCGCCGATTTTTGTGGCGCCGGCGCTGTAGTAACCCAAACCAGGTGCGAACATCGCCAAATCCATGTACTCGGAAAATCGAATCCAACCCGCGGCGGCGCGAATTATCTCCGAAATGTGCGCGGCGACACGCGCCGAATGTGCGCGCGAATCCGAATCGACTTCCGGCAGATTGCGTGTTACCGGCGTGACGCGCACCCGAGCATTATCCCGGATACCCGGCGCCGCGCTCATGGCCGCGGGAGATCTTTACGCCAGAATAATTCGCAACCGACGGACTCACAGTCAGAATAAGCTTCTGGCTTCTCGGTGCAAATGCGCGCCGCCAATACACCGTGCTTGGCCAAGCAAATCGCAAGAATTTCTTCACACAAGGTTTCTTGCAAATTAAAGTGCCTTTCTTGACTGATGCGCTCAATTTCGGTGCGCACGAAATCGTAATCCACGACGCTCTCGATCTGATCGCCCTGGGATGGAACCGCCGCATCGAAATACAAATCGACATTGATGATGACGAGTTGCTTTTTCGCCTTCTCATGCGGATGAATGCCGAGCGACATATGCGCACGATAATTCTTCAAGAAAATGCGGCGAACCGGCTCGGGCATATTCTTCGTCGACACGAACGAAGAAGAAAGTTTTTCTATGTCTTGGTAGTTCATGGTGGCTGCACCTTGTACATCACATCGCGATCGAGCGGCGTCAAGCGCTGCCCGCCATCGATAAAAATCGTTTGGCCCGTCACCGATTGAGTGTTCAGCAAGAACAATACTGCTGCGACAATGTCATCCAGTTTACCCGCGCGGCCGAGTGGCGTCATGCGATGCGCTTGTTCGAAATTTTCCGGAGTTTGATCGCCGCTTAGCATAGTCAGCCCGGGCGCGACAGCGTTCACTCGAATACGCGGCGCCAGCGCCATAGCCAGGGTGTGAGTCGCGGCCGCCAAACCGGCTTTAGCAATGGTGTAGGAAAAAAAATCGGGATTGAGATTAACAATTTTTTGATCGAGCAAATTGATGATGTCGCCGTCGACGTTCGCGGGCAAAAGACGCGCGAAATCACGGGCTAACAATACTGGCGCGCGCAAATTCGTTGCGTGCATCGCATCCCAATTTTTCGACGTGAGCGAGCCGATCTCATCGAAGTCGAACACCGCCGCGTTGTTCACTAAACAAGTTGCCGAGCCGAGTTGGCTGGCACAACGCTGAATCAATGTTTCAACTTCCGCGTGTTGCGCTAGGTCAGCTTGCAGCATGATGGCGCGTCGGCCGAGTTTGACGATTTCCTGTTGCAACGATTCGGCGTCCGCAGCCGAGCGGTGAAAATGAATCGCCACGTCCCAGCCCGCGTTCGCCAAGCCATAGGCAATCGCGCGACCGATGCGCTTCGCTGCGCCCGTCACTAACGCGATGCCTTTTGATTGAGTTCGGTCTGTCATGGGGAAATGTTACGTCAGGTAGTCTTTAAATATTGCATTGCCGGGCGCCGCGTGGGTATTGGCTTCCGCCGATGGATACCAGGTGAGCCGCACTGGTATTGGTTTTCAGGCCAGCGGCGGTGCGACCGGAAGGAGATTCTGGCGCAGGTGTAGGGTGCATTCATGCACCGTTCAATTTCGGTGCATGAATGCACCCTACGTATATCGAATCACACTCGATACACCTCGCCCTTGCGATCCAGCATGCGCAACAACGTCGGCCATTCCTTATCGAGCTTCGAACCGTTCGGCCCGCCCATTTGCGCGTAGCCTTTTTGTGCGGTTTGCTCATCGAGAATCTTGATCCGGTCGCGGCCGGCGGCCATTGCGTCAATTTGAATTTGGCAGGCGGTATCGAGGTAATACATGAAATGAAATGCTTCGCCGACGGTTTCGCCCAGCGCCAGCAATCCGTGATTGCGCATGATCATGGCTTTGGACGTTGTTCCAAGGTCGGCGGCGATACGCTTGCGTTCATCCATTTCAAGCGCGACACCTTCGTAGTCGTGGTAAGTGAGCATGCCGTGGACGCGCAAAGCGTGCTGGCTGATCGGCAGTAGTCCTTCCTTCTGCGCCGAGACCGCAACGCCGGCACGGGTGTGAGTGTGGACCACGCACGCAACCTCGGGCCGCGCTTGGTGCACTGCGCCGTGTATGACAAAGCCGGCGTGATTGATGCCAAGGCCGGTCGCGTCGTCGATGATGTTGCCTTCTTCGTCGATCTTCACCAAGCTCGACGCGGTAACTTCATCGAACATCAAACCATAAGGATTAATGAGCAAGTGATCGGCGCCGGGAACGCGGGCGGAGAAATGCGTATAGATTAAATCCGTCCAACGGTATTGCGCCGCGAGGCGATAGGCCGCCGCAAGATCGCAACGCATGTCCCACTCGGCTTCGCTGACGCGATCGCGCACCGATTGCGACTGGATAGATTTAAATTGCCTTGCCGATTCGCCCATGATGCTCTCCTCAATGAATTCTACGGTAGCGCAATCTTAAACCATTTATCCTTGTAACGGCAGTTGGGCGGGGTGGAGTGTGCGAACGAGGCTGGGTGGGTCAGCAGCGAATTCTATTTTAAGCATTGTCCAAGAGCCGCTTCCATCTTGCCCCTGGCCCAAGGCCACCCGGTCAGGCCAGTATGCCTGGAACGCCGTATCTCTATTGGCGCATGGCGCAGCGCGAGAATGATCGGCAATCGCCGCGCCCGCAATGGCCATCCATGTCGCGCTTATGGCATACTCCCGCCAAATTTCCTTGCTCGGAACGACTTCATAACAGCGTAGCCATACATACAACAATGAACACGACTGAGGTCTTTCTGATCGCGATGACGATCATTTTCACCATTCCGTATCTGATCTGGCGAGTTGCCAAGACGGAATACTACGCGCCGCTGGTGGTGGTGCAAATTGTTACCGGCATCCTGCTCGGTCCCGGCATTCTCGGCGCGGTGTTTCCGGACTATTACGCCCTTGTCTTCAATCAACCGGTGATCCAATCGTTGAACGGCATCGCTTGGTGGGCAGTGATGGTTTTTGTTTGGATTGCGGGAATCGAATTGGATTTGCACCAAGCCTGGGAACATCGCTGGGAAAGCGGCATCACTGCCGGGCTGGCGCTGGGGATGCCGCTGGCCTTCGGCTGCATCGCCGCACTGGGCATGTTGATGTACGACGGCTGGATCGGCCCCAAAGCGATGTCATGGCAATTCGTGCTGGGGATCGGCATGGCCTGCGCAGTGACGGCGCTACCTATTCTGATCCTGCTCATGGAGAAGCTGGAAATCCTGCGCCGACCTATCGGCCAGCGCATCCTGCGTTACGCCAGTATCGACGACGTTGCGATTTGGGGTGTGCTTGCATTGATCCTGATGGATTGGCAGCGCGTCGGTAAGCAGGCCGGGTTTCTGTTTTGCTTCGCAGTTGTCGGCTATGGTTTGCGCAGGCTGATGGTGTGGATGCCGGAACGGGATCGCTGGTATGTCGGCTTAATCTGGCTGGCCGTCTGCGGCTTCGGCGCCGACTGGTCCGGGCTGCATTTTATGGTCGGCGCCTTCTTGGCGGGCGCCATTATGGATAGCGCTTGGTTCGACCAGAAGCAGATGGATAGTCTGCGCCACCACGTCCTGCTGGTCGTGATGCCGGTGTTCTTCCTGAGCACCGGCCTTAGAACCAATTGGTCCCTCGGCGGGGCGGCGGTATTCATCGTCGCGGGTGTGCTGTTGCTTGCTAGCGTCGTGGGGAAACTAATAGGCACGCATTTAGCCGGCAGAATACTCAACTGGGAACCGGGTGAAGCATCAGTGATCGGTTGGCTGCTGCAAACTAAGGCGCTTATCATGATCATCTTTGTCAACGTACTGTTGGATAAACGCCTTATCACCAGCGAGACTTTCACCGCGTTGCTGCTCATGGCTGTCGCCAGCACGATGCTGACGGTGCCGGTTGTGTCGCCAAAACTCAAGCGCGTGAAATCCATCATTTCGAAGTCAAAATAATTCGAGGCGATAAA
Organism: Pseudomonadota bacterium; assembly: GCA_031380185.1. GTDB lineage: Bacteria > Pseudomonadota > Gammaproteobacteria > Burkholderiales > JALYOK01 > JALYOK01. The sequence continues at coordinate 742 of JANNFT010000506.1, read as the reverse complement.
TTCATGGTTAAAGATCCGGGTCGGCGTCTGGGGTTTGTATCTTTATTGGAAACCACATGATTGCGGACAACAACCCATCGGCGCATATAGGCGTCGCGTCCGAACAGGCACGCGCGCGGATTGACGCGCTTTACCGCGGCGAATCGCGCCGCGTTTTTGCTACACTGGTGCGCCTGCTTGGTGACTTTGAAATCGCTGAAGAAGCCGTGCAAGACGCCTTCCGCGCTGCACTGGAACAATGGCCACGCGATGGTGTGCCGGAAAACCCGCGTGCCTGGCTGGTCTCGACCGGCCGCTACAAAGCGATCGACGGCATGCGCCGCGGCGCACGATTCGAGGCGTTGCCTGACGATGGCGACGAGCGATTCGCTGCTGCAGCCGCCGAAGAACGCGACGATGAAAGCGTTGAAGATGATCGGCTACGGCTAATTTTCACCTGTTGCCATCCGGCCTTGTCCCCAGACGCACAGGTCGCGCTCACATTGCGCGAAGTCTGCGGCCTCTCGACCGAAGCAATCGCCCACGCGTTCCTCACTGCCGCGCCCACGCTGGCGCAGCGCATCGTCCGCGCCAAAGCAAAAATTCGCAATGCGCGTATTCCCTATCAAGTGCCGGGAATTGCCGATCTGCCGGATCGATTAGAAGCCGTGTTGCACGTCATTTATCTCGTCTTCAATGAGGGCTACGCCGCCTCATCCGGCGCGACACTTACGCAGCATGATCTTTCCGGCGAAGCGATCCG
>JANNFT010000487.1:0-2261 GCA_031380185.1 Pseudomonadota bacterium | reverse complement strand
CTGATCAAACGCCTCCCGGATTACACACCGGCACGGCGGCTTGGAACCGAATCGGAAGTGTCGGCGGCGATTGTTTTTCTGCTGTCACCGGCTGCCGCGTTTATTTCCGGTTCGTGTCTGCGTATCGATGGCGCGGCGCCGAACGCTAAGCGTGTCTGGCCGGAGGTGGGCTCCGGTATTGCCGCGCCGGCCTTTAACGGTTTTCATTTGGCGAGAGATCCAAAAGTTCTGAAGAATCGATCGGAGTAAAGCATGCAACTCACGCAAGAGCACGAGGAACTACGCCGCAATTTGAGCAAGTTCATCGACAACGAAATCAATCCGCATGTCGACGAATGGGAAGACGCGGAAATTTTCCCGGCTCACGCATTGTTCAAGAAAATGGGCGCACTCGGGTTTTTAGGACTGACCAAGCCCGAAGAATACGGCGGCATGGGCTTGGATTATTCCTATGCGGCGGTGATGGCGGAAACGTTGGGCCGTATTCGTTGTGGCGCCATTCCGATGGCGATTGGCGTGCATACGGACATGGCTACGCCTGCATTGGCGCGCTATGGCAGCGACGAGGTCAAGCGTGAATTTCTCGCGCCTTCGATCAGCGGCGAATTCGTCGCGTGCCTTGGCGTATCGGAAACCGGCGCGGGTTCCGATGTGGCGTCGATCAAAACGTCGGCAAAAAAAGATGGCGATGATTACGTAATAAACGGCGGCAAGATGTGGACCACCAACGGCACGCAAGCCGATTGGATGTGTTTGCTGGTCAACACCGCCGAGGGCGCGCCACACAAAAGCAAGACGCTGCTTTGCCTGCCGATGAAAACCAAGGGCGTAAGCGTCGCGAAAAAACTTCGCAAGATCGGCATGATGGCCTCCGACACGGCGCAGATTTTTTTCGACGACGTACGCGTGCCGCGGCGTTATCGCATCGGCGCAGAGGGCATGGGCTTCACCTATCAGATGCAGCAGTTCCAAGAGGAACGGCTGTGGGCTGCGGCAAATGCAATCGAAGCATTGTTGCGCAATGTGAACGACACGGTCGACTACATTCGCGAGCGAAAAATTTTCGGTCAGACTGTGCTCGATTTTCAGGTCGTGCATTTTCGCTTGGCAGAACTGAAAACCGAAATAGAAGCCTTGCGTGCACTGACCTATCGCGCCGTCGATCTTTACGTCAGCGGCAAAGATGTCACCGAGCTCGCGTCCATGGCGAAGCTGAAAGCCGGGCGCTTGTTGCGTGAAGTGCCCGACGCTTGTCTGCAATATTGGGGCGGCATGGGCTACACCTGGGACAATCCGGTTTCACGCGCCTATCGCGACGGCCGGCTCGCGTCGATCGGCGGCGGCGCCGATGAAGTCATGCTCGGCATTATTTGCAAGCATATGGGGATATTGCCGCGCAAATAGCATGGGCCTGCACGCCAATCGCGCTGCGGCTGCTACCGATGCCATGGCTGGGAGGCAATCTGGGTGCGGGTCTTCGGCATGCCATCGTTGGGGTGAGGGTGGTCCGATATTACTGCGACAACCGATCCAAGCCGCAAGATATACTGTCATAACAACATTCGATAACGTTAAATCACCATGCCCATTCCATCGCTTTTCAAAAACAAACTCATCGCACCGGTCATCGGCGCGCCGATGTTCCTGGTGTCGTTTCCGCCGTTGGTTAGCGCGCTGTGTAAGGCCGGCATTGTCGGTACATTTCCCCATGTGAACGCGCGGCCGTTGGAGCAATTCGATGCTTGGCTTACGGAAATAAAACAGGATCTGGCGGATTATCAAACGGCTAACCCGAAAGCCATCATTGCGCCGCTAGGCGTAAATTTGATTGTGCATCGGACCAATCCACGCTTCGAGCCGGATCTGGAAATTGTCGTTAAACATAAAATTCCCCTCGTGATCACCAGCCTCGGCCATCCGGGAAAGGTGATCGAAGCGGTTCACAGTTACGGCGGCCTGGTGTTTTGCGACGTGATCAGCGCCGACCACGCGCGCAAATCGATGAACGCCGGCGTTGATGGCATCATCTGCATCGGAAGCGGCGCCGGCGGTCATGCCTCGACGCAAAGTTCATTTTCGCTGGTGCGCGAGATTCGCGAATTTTGGGATGGTTGTTTGATTCTTGGCGGCGGCATTAACGACGGTCAACAAGTGCGCGCCGCGGAAATGCTCGGCGCGGATTTCGCGTACATCGGCACGCGTTTTATCGCATCGAAAGAATCCAACGCACAAGCCGAATACAAGCAAATGATCGTCGATTG
>JANNFT010000032.1:0-1737 GCA_031380185.1 Pseudomonadota bacterium | reverse complement strand
AGAGATTGCCATGATTTTTCAGGAGCCGATGAGTTCGCTTAATCCGGTGTTGCGCGTTGGTGATCAGATCGCAGAAGTGTTGACCTTGCATCTTGGATTGAGTCGCCAACAAGCGCTGCGGCGCGCGCAGGAGTTGTTGCAGGAGGTGGGCATTGCCGAGCCCGAGCGGCGCATCAACGCTTATCCGCACGAGCTATCGGGTGGTCAGCAGCAGCGCGTGATGATCGCAATTGCGATTGCCTGCGAGCCGAAGCTCATCATCGCCGACGAACCCACTACCGCGCTGGATGTCACGATCCAGCGCCAGATTCTCGACCTCATCGCCGCGTTGCAACAAAAGCATCGCATGTCGGTGCTTTTCATCACGCACGATCTAGATGTGGTCGGCGAGATCGCCGACAGCGTTGTCGTGATGCAGGACGGCGAGGTCAAGGAAGCAGGTGATGCGGCGCAAATTTTCGAATCGCCACAACACCCCTACACCAAGGCCTTGTTGGCGTGCCGTCCACGGGTCGATCGACGACCACGGCGCTTGCCGGTGATCGAAGATTTTTTGAGCGGCAACGGCTACGCGCAGGTCGAGCGCGAGCGCGGCGTGAACGCTGCGGATTCGATCGTTCTGGAAGCCAAGGGTGTCAGCAAAGATTTCATGGTGCGCAAGGGCATTTTCAGCAGGCGTCCGTTCCGCGCGGTGAACGACGTGTCGTTCCGTTTACCGAAGGGTAAAACACTGGGCTTGGTAGGCGAGTCCGGCTCAGGGAAATCGACGCTCGGTTTGACGTTAATGCGGCTACACGCGGCTACGGCAGGTGAGGTCTGGCTGGATGGCAAGAATCTTCTGGCGTTGAGCAATGCTGAATTCCAAAGCTACCGCCGGCGCATTCAGATTATTTTTCAGAATCCCTATGCCTCGCTCAATCCGCGTTTTCACGTCGGGAAAATTCTGACGGAGCCGATGCAAATTCACGGCATCGGTTTGAGCGACCAGGAGCGAACGCAGTTGGCATTGACGCTGCTGGACAAAGTCGGATTGCCGGCCGCGGCGATGCGCAAATATCCGCACGAATTTTCCGGCGGCCAGCGCCAACGGATTGCCATTGCACGTTGCTTGACGATGACGCCGGATGTGTTGATTTGCGATGAATCGGTCTCCGCGTTAGATGTGTCGATCCAAGCGCAAGTGCTGAATTTGTTGCAAGATTTACAGGACGAATTCGGGATGAGTTATTTATTCATTTCCCACGATCTCGCCGTGGTCAAATACATTTCCGATTTTATCTTGGTGATGCAGGACGGCAACGTGGTGGAGCGCGCCAATTCCGATGAGATTTATCGTCACCCGCAACATCCGTACACGCAACAATTGCTTGCTGCCGTACCGACTGGTTGGCGCAATAAACAGCAGTAAATTTGTATCGCGGGCAATATCGCCACAAGCCGCATGGCCCGAGGCCCGTGGCGCGCTTACTACCCTGCGTTCATGCGCCTCTTGGCGTGATATCTATTAGGGAAGCTCTGAATAAGTTCGAGTTCTAAGTGAGACGAGGCGCGAGGAAAAAATATCGACGCAGCGTATGGGTAATATGTAAGAAGATATTTTTTATGAGTAACGCAGTATCACGACGAAATCGAACTTATTCAGAGCTTCCTTAGCTTTTGAAGTCGGACGGTATGCTAACGCGGGCGCCGGATTGGAGTCCGTGCCGGTCGGAAATGTTGTTCCAACGTTTTAACGCA
>JANNFT010000478.1:0-2353 GCA_031380185.1 Pseudomonadota bacterium | reverse complement strand
GTTATCGCAAGATTTATCGGCGGCGAGTTCACCACGCAGCATGTAGTCGTCCCATGCTTTCTGCCGGTTTGGCGCACACCAAATCGCTTTAGATTTACGCGCCGCATCGGGATGCAGCGAGGCAATCGGGTAAAGGAACGTATAAATCGTCACGTCTGTGACTTTGGTTAGATCTTTTTCCAAACGCTTGCAATAGGGGCAATCAGGATCTGAAAACACCGCAACCTTACGTTTGCCATTGCCTTTCACCGTCTTGATGGCGTAGTCGAGCGGCAGCGACTCAAACTTTATAGCCGATAATTTTTGCAGACGCTGCGCCGTGATATTCGACATGGACTTGGCGTCGACGATATTGCCAAGGAAGAAATAATTCACGTCTTCGTCCGTGTAAAACAGGCGGCCACCGGCATACACTTCATACCAGCCAAACGTGGTTTTCGTAACTTCGATACTGCCACCGGCGTCCGGAAATTTCTCGGCGATCGCCTTCTTAATGGCGGCAGTATCGCTTTGCGCAAAACATGCCGCCGCGACGAACATAAGCAGCAGCGGCGCTAAACGAACGAATCTCATAGTGGTTTCCTTATATATTGTCGAATACTTGTTGGATTGCTGATTCACGAAAAAGTTTAGACCGCCCGCGGTTGCCGCGAATATTACCCGATTGCGTGGCGCATCAGCATTTTTTTGAGCCACGCCGTGTTGTTCACAAAACCTAGGCCGCCATTACGCAAGGCCGCGGCAACCGCGGAATCCGTCGCGAACAGGCCGTGTAATCCATCGGTCACCGCATGCATGGTCGACAACGCCTCTTTTCGCGATCGTTCAAATCGCCGCAGCACCGCCGTGTCGCCAACGCCTTCGGGCGCCGCTTTCTCGCGAAGCACCTGCGCCAGCGCGGCGGCGTCCTGCAAACCGAGATTCAAGCCCTGTCCCGCCAACGGATGAATCACGTGGGCCGCGTCGCCGATCAGCGCCACGCGCCGCCCAACCAAGCGGTCACTGCGCAACGACGATAACGGAAAACGCACCAGCGGCGATATCGAATGCATGACGCCTAAAATCTTTGCGCCAACGACTTCCACCGCGCGACAAAATTCTTCGCCGGGCAAAGCATTTAATTTGTCGGCTCGCGGCGCCGGCAGCGACCAAACAATCGAGATAATATTTTCCCCCAGTGGCAACCACGCCAGAATACCGCCGTCGGCAAACCATTGCCGTGCAACTTGGCCGTGATTTTTCTCGCACTGAAAATTGGCGACTAGTGCAACCTGTTCATAATCTTTTTCCCGCGTGGAAAATCCGCATTCGTCGCGCACCCAAGATTTTGCGCCGTCGGCGCCGACCAGCAACGAAGCGATGATCGTCGTCCCGTCTTCGCACTCTAACCTTACGGCGTCGACATCGACTTCCAGGTATTTTGGAATCGAATGGTCCAGGCGCTGAACGTGAGCGGCGCCGGCCAGCTTGTCGGCCAAGCGTCTGGCTAACAATCGATGTTCGATCATCACAGCGAGCTCGGTGCAATTTAAATCGCGAGCGGCAAAAGCCAGCTTCACTTTTTTATCGCCGAAAATTTCCATGGCGCGGATGGCCGTCAATCGCGCGAAGTCCTGTGGCTGAAACAAGTCCAGGCGCTGCAACAATGCCATGTTGGTTGGGGTCAGCGCATAAACACGGTGATCGAAAGCATCATCCGGCGGCGCGGGCGGCGGCGGTTTGCGATCGATTAGCACAACGTGTAAATCATTGGTCGCGAGTTGCAGTGCGAAACTTGCGCCAACGATTCCGCCACCGACTACAATGATATCGGCGTTCACCGGCATCCGCTCCAGAGCCCAATAGAAGCGCGGCTTTCAGACATGGCATCGCCACGAGCCAATGGCGATGCGGCTCCCAGCCCAGTACAATATTCTGAGTTCATTATTGGGCCCGGCCGAACATCATTGCGCGCGCCAAGCGACGGCGCGCGAACGGCAACATCTGTAGCGCCGCCAAGCCAATACCGCGGCCCACGCGCAGCAATGGATGGTCATTCGAAAATCCGCGCACCAAGGCATCGGTGAACAAAATTCCGGCGCGCGTATCGCGCTTTCGGCTGCGTTGGTAACGGCGCAGCAGTGTCGCGTCGCCGCAATCGCCGCCGGCCGGAATCGCACGCATCAAACCCGCAAGTTGATCCGCGTCGCGCAAACCCAAATTGAATCCCTGCCCGGCAACCGGATGCAACGCCTGCGCCGCGTTGCCGATCAATACCGTACGTTCCGCTACGGTGCGCTCGGCGTAACGTAAGCGTAACGGGAATTGAAAACGCGAATGCAGCTTGGAAAATTTTCCGGCGTAACCGCCGAAC
>JANNFT010000242.1:0-2449 GCA_031380185.1 Pseudomonadota bacterium | reverse complement strand
ACAGCCAGGCTTTGATTATGTGATTTGAGTTTTGGTTGCTTTGCATGCGGCGCAATGGTGCACGATTGCGCCCTACGACAGAGTACGAACGCTTCAGTATTTTTTAGTCATCATCCTTCGCTTGTGGCCGTGTTGCTTTGTACTGCGCGATCAGTTGCTGTTGCGCTTGCGGTGGCACCGCTTCGTAGTGCGACAACTCCAGCGCATAGGAACCCGCGCCGCCGGTGATCGATTTCAGTTTCGATTGATAGTCGCCGACTTCCGATAGCGGCACTCTTCCGCCGATGATGGAGACGTTAGCACGCGCCACTTCGGTGCCGGTGATTTGGCCGCGCCGCGATGACAGGTCGCCGGTGATGTCGCCGACGTGTTGATCGGGGATGGTGATCTGCATGTTGACGATGGGTTCAAGAATAATCGGGCGCGCTTTGTCGATGGCGTCCAAGAATGCTTTCTTGCCGGCGCTGACGAAGGCGATTTCCTTTGAATCGACTGCGTGGCTTTTGCCGTCGGTTACCGTGACGCGGACGTCTTGCATCGGATAGCCGGCGAGCGGGCCGGAGTCTAGCACCATGCGCACGCCTTTTTCGACCGCGGGAATGAACTGATGCGGGATCGAGCCGCCGTAGGTTTTGTCCAGAAACTCAAATCCTGTGCCGCGCGGCAATGGATCGATGCGCAAAAACACTTCGCCGAATTGTCCCGCCCCGCCGGTTTGTTTTTTGTGGCGATGATGGCCTTCGGCGTTGCCCATTACGGTTTCGCGATAGGCGATACGCGGCGGATGGGTTGCGACCTCCATCTTGTAGACATCCGCCATGCGTTGCAGCATGGTGCGCATATGTAAATCGCCTAGCCCGTGCAAAATGGTTTCGTTGGTTGAGGGTGACATTTCCACTTGGAAGCACGGATCTTCCGCCGATAGTTTGGCGAGAATATCGTGCAGCCGCTGTTCATCGCCGCGCTTTTTTGGTTCGATGGCGATGCCGTAAATCGGATTGGGAAATTCCAACGGGCGCAGATGAATATGTTCATCTTCCGGCGAATCGTGCAACACCGAATCGAATTCGATCTCATCGATTTTTGCGACAGCGGCAATATCGCCGGGAATGGCCGAATCGACTTCGACGTGTTCTTTGCCTTGCAACATAAACAAATGCCCGACCTTGAACGGTTTGCGCGCGTGGCCGATGTAAAGCTGACTGTCCTTGGTGATCGTGCCTTGATGTACGCGGAACACGCCAAGCTTGCCGACGAACGGATCGACCGTGACTTTAAACACATGGGCGAGTACGTGTTTTTTAGGATCGGGATCGGAATGAAATTCTTCTTCTTTAGCACCTTCGCCGGTGACAAAAAGCGGCGGATTGCCTTCCAGCGGATTCGGCATCAGCTTGGCGAAAATGTCGAACAACTCGGCGACGCCCGCGCCGGTGCGCGCCGAAACGAAACATACCGGAATCAAGTGGCCCTCACGCAGCGCTTTCTCGAACGGCGCATGCAGTTGTTCCGGTGTGACTTCGCCTTTCTCCAAATACAGCGCCATCAATTCTTCGTCGACTTCGACGGTCTGATCGATGATCGCGCTGTGCGCCGCCGATACCGAAGAAAAATCGGCGTCACCCGACGGATTGAAAAAACAATCGACTACTTTTTTACCGCCGTCGGCCGGCAGGTTAATCGGCAAACATTCCTTCCCGAAGGTTTCTTGAATATCGGCAAGCAAGCCGGGTAAATCGAGATTCTCCGCGTCAATTTTACTGATGATAATCGCGCGGCAGAGTTTGCGTTTTTCGGCCCACTCCATCATGCGATGAGTGATAAGCTCGATGCCATTTTGCGCGTTGATTACGATCGCGGCGGTTTCGACGGCGGGCAATGCGCCAATCGCCTGGCCCATGAAATCTGGATAGCCGGGCGTGTCGATCAGGTGAACGTGGGTGCCTTGATCATCGAAATGAACGACGGCGGAATTGAGCGAGTGTTGATGTTGTTTTTCGAGAGGATCGAAGTCGCACACGGTGCTGCCGCGCTCGATCGTTCCGGGTGTGGTGATGGCGCCGGCTTTGTGGAGCAACGCTTCCGCGAGGCTCGTTTTGCCGGCGCCCGCGTGGCCTACGAGGGCAATGGTCCTGAGTGCTTCAGTGCTGTACTTGGGCATGGTCTCTCCTCCGAAATTTTGTGGATGGTACCTAGATGATTAGGTCATGAAATGACGAGCGTCCTTTAATTAATGTTTCTACGAACTGTTGCGATTCTTACAACCGGCATGCCGGAAAGCCAATACCAGAGCGGCATTCCAGCCACGCCATGCCAAGAGTCAATATCCAAGCGCCTTCTGGCAACTCGCCTAAAAAATAGAGTTTGCAGTAATTTTGTACGTTAAATTTGTAAAGCCATTGTGAACCGACCGCGGCAGCGAAGCAAATGGCTCGATCTGCGCCGCTTC
>JANNFT010000228.1:0-3920 GCA_031380185.1 Pseudomonadota bacterium | reverse complement strand
ACCACAACGTGACTCACGATGTGGCCGCATGCCTTGAGTTGGTCAGCCAGGGTGCGCAGACTCTTGCATGTCCAGCGTAGCGGCGATTGTGGGTCGCCACGGGTGGTGGGCTCCACGAGCCTGAGCAGATCCGCTACCAATATCTCGTCCTTGACCTGAATCTTCTTGCGCCCAGCTCCGGCGCGGCGCATACGGGGTGGCACTGGCCCTAGGCCACCCGGTAGGCTAGCCACTGGCCTAGGGCCACGGGGTGTCGCCATCGCAGGCTCATGGCCATGCGCTCAAGTGGATTGGCAAGCGCCTCGATCTCGTTGAGCCCAACCAGGATGGTGGTGCGCGAGACACCTGTGGCCCGCGCCACCGCCGTCACGCCGCCGCGTCCCAACACCTTGGCCTCCACCGCAACCAGCAGCCGTCGCTGGCGCTCATCCAGTGCCTTGTGCATCACTTCCCAACGTCGACCAACTAGCGAATCCGTTGTCATGCATCGGCGCATATCCGATTACCAACAATTGAACAGCTTATTTATTAACGATTCCTTAGCTAGCATTCTCGGGTGTTTCGGGATCGATCTGCCCGTCGTCGGACATTTCTACCGGCGTTGCCTGGGCTGCCATCGAAGGCGAAGCGGCAATCAAGGGCTCTTCATTCTCAGTGAACGAATCATTCGCGATTTCTGTCAGGTTCTCTTCGACTTCGTCAATAGGCGTGGGCGAACTGGCGGCTGCCGCGCGGTTCATTGGTAGCGTCGCGACGTTCGTCGGCACGGCGCTATCCGCAGGGCCAAAAGCTGCCGTCGGCGGAACCAAAGTGGCCGAGGTAACCGAGACTATTTGTTGTGTTCCAATCGCGTCAGTCGATTCAACCTTAAGTGGCGCGGCGCGCGTGGTTTCAGAACGGCGATTTGGGCGAAGTTCGATTGCCGCACGCTGAACTGCGCGCTCAGAGCTGGTCACCGTGACTGAGTCAAACGAAAACGAATTGAACGCGTCGAAGCCATACAGTAACAGCGCGATCGCGGCGACGACAATTGGGGGAAATACAAAACGTCTTAGGTCCATCAATACAACTCCAAAAAAGTCCCGTGGCGAGTCCGGCTGGGGCTTCTCGCCACGGAAGAAAACGTAAGGCTCTACTGAGCGTTCAAGCCCTACGGAGGGTTAACGAGTGCGGCAAGCAACGGTGTCGCTGGCTACTACGGAGCCTTTGGCGTTGACGATTTTTCCGGTCACGGCGCCCTGAATAAATGTGCGGGAAATAGCCGTCGCACCAGCAGCGATATCATTCGGCGCACTATCGAAATCAAATTCAACTTCATCGCCGACGGTCGGTTTCGCGCCGGAGGTTTTCGAGTTTGCGCCGGAGATCACAATCGCTTTGTAGCTGCCGGCTATAAGACCATCGCCATCCACAGAAATCTTGGAACGATCGGCGCGTTTTTCACATTTAACTTGAACACCGGCAGCACTGGCGTTGGTGGCAACGGTGGCGAGAATGGCTGCGCCGCACAGCGTGGCGAATAGAAGCTTGAGTTTCATGTCGTAGTTCTCCTTAATGAGCATTGGTTAACTTACTTAAAATATTATGGGAAATAATCCCATGCATTTATCCGAAGCAATCTTCATGCCAAATTTTATCTTCCAACGGCAATCGGTATTTTCCCTATGAAATCGACAAAAACCTCTCGCTCCCCCTAAACGGAACGAGCGTCTTTCTCCCAATTATTGTTTATTTCCCCCACCAAAAATTGGGTAATTCACCCAATTCGCGTAAGGTGGTTTTTACCCAGGCTTGGATCGATCCAAGAGGTAATAGGTCCTAGTCCAGTGGCTAACCTACGCAGTGGCCTAGGCCTACGGCTAGCGCAGCCAAGACATATGCCTGAATATCCGCGCTGTTATTGCGGTTCAGCGCATGCCGTCGCACATGAAATCAACCGAGAGTTTCAATATTCCCGCACACCGGAATCGCTTGACCGGAGATGTTTTTGCCGGCGTCAGAGCATAGAAACAGAATAGTGTTGGCGATATCCTGTGGACTCACCATGCGGCGCATGGAAACATTCGACAGCAGCCGGTCGCGGTACACTGCAAAAGTCAGCCCCAATGATTTCGCTTTCGCATTGATCACGCGATCGATGCGATCGCCCTCGACGATGCCCGGCTGAATGCAATTGACGCGAATATTGTAAGGCCCCAACTCCATCGCCAAACTTTCGGTGAAGCCCACCAACGCGAACTTCGCCGATGAGTAAGGCGTACGCAGCGGAAACCCTAGCCGGCCCGCGGATGAAGATAGATTCACGATTGAACCGCCGCCTGCCGCTTTCAGCGCAGGCGCCGCACGGCGCGTGCAATAAAAACTGCCATTGAGATTTACAGCGATGGTGCGGTCCCAATCCGCGGGGGAAACATCTTCAACTTTCGCCGTCGGTCCGGCGATGCCGGCGTTGTTAATCATCACATCCAAGCCGCCGAGAAACTTTAGCGCGGCATTGAACATGATGTCCACTTGTGCGGCGTCGGAGACATCGCAGCGCGTCACGCCGAACACCGGATAGGCTTTCGCGAGCGCGCTTAGCGCCACGTCGTCGACGTCGCTGATAAAAACTTTTGCGCCATTTTGCAGAAACGTTTCGGCAGTCACCTTGCCGATGCCGCCAGCGCCGGCGGTGATGATCACGCGCAAGCCTTTTGCATTTACATCCATTCAATTCTCCTATTGAGATTTTTGGATTTCGCTTCGTTGTCACGCTCACCCTCACCCTCTCCCGTGCGCGGGGGAGGGTGAGGGGTACACGCCTAAATTTAATGCCACACACCTAAGGCCCAAAACAAAACGGGCGAGGAATCCCTCGCCCGTTCTTCAAACCTTAAAACTAACTCAAACCATTACCACATTGCAACCGGGTTGCCAGGGGAGCCCGTGCCGCCTTTTATCTTCAATGGCGCCCAGACGAACAGGAACTCGTATACTTTCTCTTTCGCGAGAACCGTCAGGTCCAGGTTTTCGATGTTCCATATCCCACGGCGGGTTTGCATTTCCGTATGGCAAGGAACGGCGTAGCCGTCTTCTTCGCCACCGGGTTGCGCGTCGTTCGCGGAAGTGTCGCCACCCGTCAGGATGATTTTCTTGCTCGCCATCCACTGGCAAGCGCTGATGCCATAGCCAGGCTCGCCGGCGGCGAAGGCCTTACGGCGTGCGGCTTGGTCGTCGGCGGAAAGTTTTTCCCAATCGCCAATACCCCACAAGTTGCCGTGACCGGTGTGCAGGAAGACGCAATCGCCCTCGCCCGGCTCGGCAATACCTTGCGCCTTGATGATGGCTTGCATGTCTGCGGCCGTGACGATACCGGGATCGCCGGCTTTTTGCGGAATCGGCAGAGGCTTGCCACCGCCCTTATGAGTCATGGCGTCGACCAAAATGCCACGGCAAATATAGGCTTTCTGCGCGACATGCTCAACACCGCAATCGCCCATGCCCATCACACGGCCACCGGCGCCGCGGTTGTAGCAATTTTCAGCCAAGCGGCCGTTGTACATCATATTGCCTTTGGAAGTGTGCACGCCGATGTGACCCGGGCCGTCGAACTGGGTGGAGATTTGACCGATTTCCGTGGTCACCAATTCATCGTGATAGATCAACGCGTTTTTGCCGAACGGACCGCCGGTAGGCGTACCGGGAATGGTCATCTGCCAGCTACGCGGGCCGAAGCCAGGAATATCTTTTGAATAGGTCTTGCCGATATTGGTGCTCTTGCCCTGCTTGACCAGTTTCAGCGCCTTCAATACTTTATCCGGCGTTACACGGTTAATGGCGCCGGCTTTGTCATCCGCGCCGAATTCCGTCGGGAACCATTTTTCCGTAATCGGTTTGTCATTAATCGGCGGTTCATCGGCAAAAGCAACGGTGTAACCCAT
>JANNFT010000220.1:0-1526 GCA_031380185.1 Pseudomonadota bacterium | reverse complement strand
GTCGCTACCTTGGCCGACGAGGGCTTGCCAGACTTCGCCGTTGCTAAGCTTGACGCTGCCGGCGCAAAGTCCGAACCATAGACTGGCGAGAGTTCCGATTAGCAGTGCCGCAGCAACGACGGGGCGTTGCATTCAGCGGACGTCGCGGGGATAAATTAGCGCTCCCTCACTCTGTCCCACTCGCCCGGTTCCGGCGGAGCGGGGAGCAACCTGTTTTTTCCTAGCACCCGGGTGTTTGCCGTAGCCCCCGAAACCAAAGGAGAAAGTTAGGATGAGGCGGCCGCTAAAAAGCACCATCACGTCGCAATGCTCAATCCCGCAAAGAAATGATCGGCCAACCGTGGCTCAGCGCATGACTGCGCAACGTATCGTCCGGATCAACGGCAATAGGCTCTTTAACCATTTTAAGCAGCGGTAAGTCATTCAATGAATCGCTGTAAAAACGTGTTGTATCAAACGAATGCAAGCCCAAACCCCGCGCCTGGAGCCATTCTTCAAGACGCGTTATTTTTCCTTCGCGAAAACTCGGCGTGCCGGCAACACGCCCGGTAAACTCGCCGTTGATCTCTTCCGGTTCGGTTCCGATCAAGTATTTAACGCCAAACTCCGTGGCGATCGTCTCGGTGACAAAGCGATTGGTCGCGGTGATGATCAATACATATTCCGTCTGCCGCAGAGCCGCGCTGACCAATTCGCGCGCTTTGACCGTCATGATCGGTAAAATCTTAGTCGCGACATACTGCTCACGCCATTTTTTTAGTTTCTTCTTCGGGTTGCTGGCGAGTGGCTTGAGTTGATAGTCGAGAAACTCATGGATATCAAGCGTGCCGACCTTATATGCCTCGTAAAAATGCAAATTTCGCCCTTCATGTTCTTCACGATTGCGTACGCCTTTTTCGATCAAGTATTGCGCCCACTCGTAATCGCTGTCACCGGCGAGCAAGGTGTTATCTAAATCAAACAAAATTAAATCCAAGTTACAGCTCCAATGTGGGTTCTTGCTCGATGACTTCCTTAAGCAGTGGCAGCGTAATCGCGCGCTTGTGTCGCAACGAATACAAATCCAGCGCGGCAAGCAAATTCATCAACGACGGCAAATCGCGCTGATAGTGAGACAAAATATAACGAATCACCTCGGGCGTAAGTGCGAAACCGCGCGCCGTCGCATGGTGCGACACGGCCGCGTATTTTTCCTCATCGCTGAGTGGTTTCACCTCTAGTACTAAACCCCAGCCGAGCCGGGATTTTAGATCCGCCAGCAACACCAATTGGCGCGGCGGCAACGCGCCGCTGACAATCAATCGACCCGCCGCGCTGCGAATTCGGTTATAAGCATGAAACAATGCCGGTTGGCCGGTGGAACTCAGACCATCGACGTCGTCAAATATCACGGTCTCGTCGCCTCGAATCTGCGATAGTTCCGGAACGCTCGCGTCGCCGTTCAGGCTAATCACCTGGCGCGCGTTCGCGGCAGCGGCGAAGGCGCCGAGCAAATGGGATTTGCCGGCGCCGGCTACCCCCCAAAG
>JANNFT010000214.1:0-9348 GCA_031380185.1 Pseudomonadota bacterium | reverse complement strand
CGTCGTGTTCCACGGCTTAGGCGAGGCGCACATTCAATCGATCGCGAAGATTCAGATTCAGTATTTAGCGAAACGACTCGCGGCGATGGAGATGAAATTCGATATCAGTGACGCCGCATTAGTGGAAACCCGCCTTGGCGATTTCCACTAATGCGGCGTCACTGATATCGAATTTCATCTCCATCGCCGCGAGTCGTTTCGCCAAATACTGAATCTGAATCTTCGCGATCGATTGAATGTGCGCCTCACCTAAACCGTGGAACACGACGACCTCGTCGATGCGGTTCAAAAATTCCGGCCGGAAATAGTTTTTTACTTCACCCATCACCGCCATTTTGATCACCTGATAGTCACTGTCGGCCATTTGTTGAATCATCTGCGAGCCTAGGTTCGAAGTCATGACGATCACGGTGTTTTTGAAATCCACGGTGCGGCCTTGGCCGTCGGTCATGCGGCCGTCGTCGAGGACTTGCAGTAATACGTTGAACACATCCGGATGCGCTTTTTCCACTTCGTCAAGCAGGATCACGCTGTAAGGCTTGCGCCGTACCGCCTCGGTCAAATAGCCGCCTTCTTCGTAGCCGACGTAGCCCGGCGGCGCGCCGATCAATCTTGCGACACTGTGCTTCTCCATGAATTCGCTCATGTCGATACGAATTAAATGATCTTCCGAATCGAACAAGAATTCCGCGAGGGTTTTGCATAGTTCTGTTTTGCCGACACCGGTCGGACCTAGGAACAAGAACGAACCGTAGGGCCGGTTCGGGTCCGATAGACCTGCGCGGGAGCGGCGGATCGCGTCGGACACCAGGCCCACGGCTTCGTCTTGCCCGATCACGCGCTCATGGAGTTTGGTTTCCATCTGCACCAGCTTGTCGCGCTCTCCTTGCATCATCTTCGACACTGGAATGCCGGTTGCGCGCGACACCACTTCGGCGATTTCTTCGGCGCCGACTTCGGTGCGTAACAGCTTGTTGGCCGGCTTCGCGGCATTGGTTTTTTCCGCTTGCTTTAACTGCGCTTCAAGCTGCGGCAACTTGCCGTATTGCAATTCCGCGACCTTGTCGAGCTTACCTTCTCGTTGCAATTTGACGATGTCGGCGCGCACCTTATCAATATCTTCTTTGACGTGGGCGCTTTCTTGCACCTGTGCCTTTTCCGCTTTCCAGATGTCATCTAAATCGGAGTAGTCCTTCTGCAGCTTAGCGATTTCGCTTTCAATGAGACCCAAGCGTTTGCGCGATGCCTCGTCTTTTTCTCTTTTTACGGCTTCGCGTTCGATTTTAAGTTGGATCAAGCGGCGGTCGAGTTTGTCCATTTCCTCCGGCTTGGAATCGATTTCCATTTTGATGCGCGCAGCCGCTTCATCGATCAAGTCGATGGCCTTGTCCGGCAAGAACCGATCGGTGATATAGCGATGGGATAACTCCGCCGCGGCGACAATGGCCGGATCGGTGATGTCTACGCCATGATGCAGCTCATATTTTTCCTGCAAGCCGCGCAGGATGGCGATGGTGGCTTCGACGCTCGGCTCGTCGACCAATACTTTTTGGAAGCGCCGTTCCAGCGCCGCGTCTTTCTCGACGTACTTGCGATATTCGTCCAATGTCGTCGCGCCGATGCAATGCAATTCGCCGCGCGCCAGGGCCGGCTTCAACATGTTGCCCGCGTCCATGGCGCCTTCCGCTTTGCCCGCGCCAACCATGGTGTGAAGCTCGTCGATGAAGATAATGGTCTGGCCTTCGTCTTGCGCGATTTCTTTCAGCACGGTTTTGAGGCGTTCTTCGAATTCGCCACGATATTTCGTGCCGGCCAACAACTGCGCCATGTCCAATGACAACAGGCGCTTGCCTTTTAGGGTTTCCGGCACTTCGTCATTGACGATGCGTTGTGCCAAACCTTCGACGATAGCGGTCTTGCCCACGCCCGGTTCGCCGATCAACACCGGGTTGTTTTTGGTGCGACGTTGCAGGATTTGCATGGTGCGCCGAATCTCGTCGTCGCGCCCGATGACGGGATCGACCTTGCCTTGCCGCGCTCGCTCCGTGACGTCAATCGTGTATTTTTTCAGCGCTTCGCGCGAGCCTTCCGCTTCTTGGCTATTGACGCTTTCGCTACCGCGCACGGCAGCGACGGCTTGCTCCAAATGTTCTTTGGTCAAGCCATGCTGTTTTAGTAAGCGTCCTGTATCGCCTTTGTCTTGGGCTAAAGCCAACAAAAACATTTCCGAGGCGATGAACTGATCGCCGTGTTTTTGCGCTTCTTTGTCGGTGACGTTGAGCAAGTTGCTGAGGTCGCGCGAAACGTTCACCTCGCCCGCGCCGCCTTCAACTTTCGCCGTGCGCTCAAGCGCTTGGCTGAGGGAATTCTTAAGTGCCGGCACGGCGACACCGGCGCGGGAGAGTAAGGACGAGGTGCTTCCGTCAGACTGATTGATCAACGCCAGGAGTAGATGCTGCGGCTCGATATAGGCGTGATCGCCGCTTAGCGCGAGGCTTTGGGCATCGGAAAAGGCCTGCTGAAATTTGGTCGTCAGTTTGTCAAAACGCATGAATGTCGTCCCACTCAGTTTCTGTTAAAGATAAGGTGGGGAACTAACTATGGAAAATCAAGTCATTTTCAGTTAGCGTAGAGGTTGAAAAACAGGACGAGAAACACTTTGAGTTTGCAGGACAGCATCGAAACACAAGTTTCGACCGCACTGAAAGAAGATATCGGCAGTGGCGATTTGACTGCGGCGTTGATTCCTGCCGAGCGACACGGTCAAGCGTCGGTCATCACGCGTGAAGCTATGGTACTCTGCGGGCAGCCTTGGGTGGATGCGGTGTTTCGGCAACTCGATCCAAAGGTGCGCGTGGATTGGCGTTTGCACGAGGGGATGCTTGCAGAGCCGCTCCAGACCTTGTTCTCCATAGATGGGACAGCGAGTGCGTTGTTGACCGGTGAGCGTACGGCGCTAAATTTTTTGCAAACTCTATCCGCAACAGCAACGCAAACGCGACGCTTTGTCGATGCGATCAGGGGCACTAATGCAGTCATTGTCGACACGCGCAAGACATTGCCGGGATTGCGACTGGCGCAAAAATACGCCGTGAAAATCGGCGGCGGCACGAATCATCGCATCGGTCTTTACGATGGTGTGCTCATCAAGGAAAATCACATCATGGCGGCGGGTGGTGTAAAACAAGCCTTGGGCATTGCGCAAAAAAATACGCCGGCCGGCGTGCCGATCCAGATCGAGGTCGAGACTTTGGATCAATTGCGCGATGCGCTCGATGCGGGCGGCAAGATGATTCTGTTAGATAACTTTGATCTTGAGCGCATGCGCGAAGCAGTGACGCTCAACGCGGGCCGCGCAAAATTGGAAGGCTCCGGCGGCGTGAATCTTGATACGGTGCGCGCGATCGCCGAGACTGGCGTCGATCGAATTTCCATCGGCGCGTTGACGAAAGATATTAGGGCGATCGATTTGTCCATGCGGTTCGCATTGGATGGGAAATAATTGCAACTGAATCACCCATGTAACAATTTTGAGGGATGTCATGAATTCATTTAACAACAAGCTAGTGCGAATTATTTTTGCGTTGGTTTTTTCTGCATTGATGTCCGCGTGTGCAACCGTTCCGGGAGAGCGCGACCCGCGCGACCCATGGGAGCCGATGAATCGTACTGTCTTCAAATTCAACGAGACGGTAGATGAGGCGGTAGTGAAGCCGGTCGCGAAGGTGTATCGCTTTGTCACGCCGAGATTGGTGCGCGTCGGCGTCACTAATTTTTTTGGCAACATCCATGACATCTCGACTTTTTTCAACGATATGTTCCAAGGCAAAGGGCAACGCGCCGTGGCAGGCGCCGGACGGGTAATCATCAATACCACGTTCGGTCTCGGCGGATTGATCGATGTCGCCGGCGCCGCCGGCAACAATAAACAAAATGAAGATTTTGGACAGACGCTGGGTTTTTGGGGCGTCGGCCCAGGGCCATATTGGACATTACCGCTGCTCGGTCCGAGCACCGTACGCGACGCCGGCGGTCGCGTCGTGGATACATTTCTTACGCCCACCACTTACATTCTCAACAATATCACCCTTAGCCTCGGCCTCACGGGGGTCGAGGCGGTGAATTTGAGATCCAAATTGTTGGATACAGAAAAAGTGTTGGACGAAGCCGGCGCAGTCGATCGCTACTCGTTCCTGCGCGACGCCTTTCTGCAGCGGCGCGAGGCGTTGATCTATGACGGCAATCCACCTAAGAAAAATGGCGATGACGATTTTGTTTTCGACGATGAAATTGCGCCAGAAAAACCCGTCGCTGCGAAGCTTAAGCGGAAAAAATAAGCATCGCGGTTGATAAGAACATTACCACGCCCCCGCTCGTAAGCCGGGCCGCCCACTGCAAGCGAGGGGAAGAAGCCGCCTCCCAGCGTGCCGGCCGGATAGTTTCGTCTCAGTCTTATTGATCCTCGAAAACGAGTTCCATCCAAAGAATGTTGTGGTCTGTCTACTCATGCGCTTTTAGATTTGCCTGGGAATATTGGCGACGCTGGCCGTGGGCGCTCGCCGCGGTGTTTGCCACTCGCATTGGTTCGACGCTAGTCGATGTCACGGTGCCAATCGCGGCCGGGCAGTTGGTGGAAGCCGCCGCGAAGACGGCAGGTGCAGGCATACAGCACGCCATCGTCGCGCTTTCGTCATTTTTGTTGCTTGCTGCGTTGGTCCCGCTGATTCGCTACGTGCATTTGCGGCTGTGGAATCGGCTTGCGAGCAGCGTATTGCGCCAAATCGTTTATGACGGCTTCGCATCGGTGCAGCGCTTCTCCGCCGATTGGCACGCGAATGCGTTTGCCGGCGCCACCGTTCGCAAGATCACGCGCGGAATGTGGGCTTTCGATTCCTTTGGCGACACCCTGATGTTTGGTTTGATTCCGGCGCTGGTTGTGGCGTTTGGCGTGACGGTTTTGTTCACCTGGCGCTGGCCGGTTTTAGGCCTGGTCGTCGGAATCGGCATCGCGATATTTATTTTCGTCAGCGTGTGGTTATCGGTGGGCTGGGTGGCGCCGGCTGCGCGCAATGCGCAGGAATCCGATTCGCGCATCGGCGGTTATCTTGCCGATACCATCGGCGCCAACGCGATTGTGAAAGCCTTTGGCGCCGAAGCGCGGGAACTCGGCGCCTTTGCGGACATCGCGGATCACTGGCGCAGCCGTTCATTGCTGGCATGGAATCGCAGCGTCGACACCGGTCTCATTCAATCGGGCATCCTTTGGCTGCTGCAAGGCGCGTTACTCGGCTGCGGCCTGTGGTTATGGTTCAATGGCCGCGCCACGGCGGGAGATATGGCGTATTTGGTCGCGACGCAACTGATGATCAACGGCTATCTACGCGACGTTGGCCAGCACGTGCGCAATTTACAAAAATCCGTAAATGAAATGGAAGATGTCGTGACATTCCGCGCCACGCAATCGGAGGTACGCGATCACGCCGACGCGATGGCGTTAAAAGTTCCGCGCGGCGGCATCGAGTTTAACAACGTCACATTTTGCTACGTAGGACAACAGGAACCCCTGTACAACGAATTGTCGATCTCGATCCAACCCGGAGAACGTGTCGGCCTCGTCGGTCATTCCGGCAGTGGCAAGAGTACGTTTGTAAAACTCATTCAGCGACTCTACAACCTCGACGGCGGTCGCATTCTCATCGACGGCCAAGACATCGCCCACGTCACACTGGAAAGTTTGCGCCAAGCCATCGGCCTGGTGCCGCAAGAAGCGGTGTTATTTCATCGCTCGCTTGCCGAGAATATTTCCTATGGCCGTCCCGGCGCCGACTGCGGGCTAATCGAAAAATCGGCGCAACTCGCGCACGCCAATGAGTTCATTGACCGCTTGCCGTTACGCTATGAAACCTTAGTCGGCGAGCGCGGCATCAAGCTTTCCGGCGGCGAGCGCCAACGCGTTGCTATCGCCCGCGCGATTCTCGCGGGCACGCCGATTTTGATTTTGGACGAGGCGACGTCGAGCTTGGATTCCATGTCGGAGGCTTTGATTCGCGATGCGCTCGATCGGCTTACCAAAGGCCGCACGACCTTGGTCATAGCCCATCGTTTGTCAACTGTGCAACGGCTCGACCGTATCCTCGTGTTCGATCACGGCCGCATTGTTGAGCAAGGTACGCACGCGGAACTGATCACCCGGCCCGATGGCCAGTACCGGCGCTTGTTCGAGGTACAGACTGAGGGTGTTGCTACGAACGTTTGATTTGAGATGCCTGGTCGGAAGCCTCGCTTCAAGGCGCCCACGTTTCATAATTGTGATTCCCGCGGATGCGGGAATCAAATGGCATTTGGATATCAGTATGGATTCCCGTCTACGCGCGAATGACACTTAAGGATGTCTCGGCAAGAGCCAATGGCCTTAGGGTTGTCGGCGTGGCGGGGCAAGACTCGCAAGTTCGCGTGTTAACTCGCCGGCGCCGATCTCTTTGCATCCGGTCGCGTTTTGGCCTGACCACAGCGGTGAAAAATCACCGGAGCCTTGTGCTTCCGCTTTCGCGCGCAGCGGCGCGATCGCCGACGTCGCAAGCGGAAATGCCGGCGCCGCGACATCGATTGGACCAAGCGCCTGCATTACTCGATTGACAATGCCGCGCGCCGGCCGTCCGGTGAAAATATTGGTGAGGGCAGTGTGCCTTGCGGCTTCACTTTTCAGTGCGGCGCGATGGATTGGGGTGATCGTGGCCTCAGGACAGAGCAGATAGGCTGTGCCGATCTGCACGGCTGCGGCGCCGAGTGACAGCGCGGCCTTAACGCCCACGGCATCGGCGATACCGCCGGCGGCGATCACTGGAATATTCACGGCGCGAACGATTTGCGGCAGCAACGACATCGTACCAACTTGAGTGGTGAGGTCATCGGAAAGAAAAATTCCGCGATGGCCGCCAGCCTCCAAGCCTTGCGCGATCACGGCATCGACGCCTTTGTTTTTCAACCACAACGCTTCCGCCACTGTGGTTGCCGAAGAGAAGATCATTGCGCCAATTTTTCTCACGCGCGCGAGCAGATGATCGGGCGGCAAGCCGAAATGAAAACTGACGATTCGTGGATTGAATTCGTCGAGCACATCGGCCATTTCCTCATTGAATGCCGCGCGTCCTGGGCCGGACGGAATCGTCATTGGGTCAATGCCGGACTCGGCATAGAACGGTGATAATTTTTCGCGCCACGCTTCTTCGCGCGCAACGTCGACGACCGGTGGCGTGTGGCAGAAAAAATTTATATTAACGAGCTTAGTCGTTTTACCGGCAATGAGGTTGAGTTCTTTGCGCATCCCATCGGCATTGAGCATCGCGCAGGGCAGGGAGCCGAGTCCTCCCGCGTTCGATACGGCAATTGCCATCGCGCTCGCTTGCGCGCCGGCCATGGGCGCTTGGATAATGGGAAGGTCGATGCCGAGTAATTGTTGAAATGTCATTTGTATGATGCTTTGCGAACCAATCCCATTGCCGCTGTTAGACGATGCATTGCCGCAAGCCAATACCGATGCGGC
This sequence comes from Pseudomonadota bacterium, assembly GCA_031380185.1. Lineage (GTDB taxonomy): Bacteria > Pseudomonadota > Gammaproteobacteria > Burkholderiales > JALYOK01 > JALYOK01. Next base: position 1,805 of record JANNFT010000214.1, on the reverse strand, counting down.
TCCTGGCGCATTGTCTTAAAGCGATTTGTTGAACCCAAACACTTTTACTACCATACGTTCGCGAAAATAAAAACGATGCGCGTCGGTGCGGTGGGTGCCGGAATCCAGGTCAATCGTGTTGCAGCCGCGCTGGTGTGCTTCTTCCGTCAAGCCGTCTAGCAATAATTTTCCGACACCGGTTGAGCGTTTTGTTTCGTCCGTGACGAGATCGTCGACGTAAAGTTTTCGGCCGACGTGGGTGTTTTCAATGATGCGAAAAACCGCGGCGGCTAAAACATTCATGCCGTCCACGGCGACCCACATTTCGACACCGGTAGCAAAAATTTCCGTCATGCGTTTGGCATACTCAGCAGGAAGATGTGGACGCAATTGACGATGAACGGATTCCGCTCGCGCCAGCCAATCAGCTTCCACAATGCTTCCGCCAGTGGCGGTGACTTTGACGATATGCATGGCCTTAGAGTCCTGTGTGCTTGGCGAGGTAGGACTTTATCGCGTCGACATCCGCGTCCATCACTTCGAAACGCTGCGGCATCTTTTCCAGTTTATCAAAACTGGAAGGCCGCGGGGGTTCGAAATCCAATGCTTCGACGATTGTTTCGGCGAATTTTGCCGGTAACGCGGTTTCCAAACAAACCAGCGGCACGCCGATCTGACGATAGAGCCTACCGACTTTTATTCCATCGGCCGTATGCGTATCGACCACGATACCGTGTCGACGATACATTTCGCGAATGATTTCCAGCCGGTCTTGGTGGTTGCTAGATCCGGATACGAAACCAGATTTTCCCAATCCGTCGTAGTAAGGGGTGTCGCGTAAATCGAAAAATCCGTCGCTATCGATTTGTCGCCACAGCTTCTTGACGACTTCGGCGTCCCGGCCAACCAGCTCGAATATGAAACGCTCGAAATTCGAGGCCTTGGAAATGTCCATCGATGGGCTTGAGGTTTGTTCCACTTGGCTCGACGCGCGCACACGATAGACGCCGGTTTTGAAGAATTCGTCCAACACATTGTTTTCGTTGGTTGCCAAAATCAAACGATGAATCGGTAATCCCATGCTGCGTGCCAAATATCCGGCATAAATATTTCCAAAATTTCCGGTGGGCACGGCGACATCGATCTTCTCGTCGTTACTGCGCGTCACGGCGAAGTAGGCTTTAAAGTAGTAAACCGTCTGAGCACAGACGCGTGCCCAGTTGATCGAATTGACGGTACCGATCTTTTGTCTGGCCTTGAACGCGGTATCGCTGCTGACGCCTTTGACGATGTCCTGGCAGTCGTCGAACACGCCGCGCACGGCGATGTTGAAAATATTTTTGTCTTGCAACGAAAACATTTGCGCCGTTTGAAAAGCGCTCATGCGCTTGTGTGGCGAAAGCATGAAAACCCGCACGCCTTTTTTCCCGCGCATCGCGTATTCCGCGCTGGAGCCGGTGTCGCCGGAGGTAGCCCCGAGAATGTTCAACTGTTGGCCTGCTTTGGCAAGCGCATACTCGCACAGATTGCCGAGCAACTGCATGGCGATATCCTTACACGCCAAGGTTGGTCCGTTCGAGCATTCGAGAAGATGCATGCCCGTTTCGAGCGTCGTCACCGGCGTGATTTGGGCGCTGCCGAACGCGGCTGTGGTGTAACTTCGGTCTATCAGCGCCTTGAGGTCGTTCGCGGGAATATCATCGATAAATTTGCTGATGATTTCGAATGCCAGATCGCGATAGCCGAGGCCGCGCCAGTACTTGAGTTCGGCGGCATTTACGATGGGTATCCGCTCGGGGATTGTCAATCCGCCATCGGACGCGAGG
>JANNFT010000335.1:0-11337 GCA_031380185.1 Pseudomonadota bacterium | reverse complement strand
CGTAATATTCGCATTTGTGAACTTGTTTAGGGAGCCGCGATTTCGCCTAGGCAGGCGCACGACAACGAATCAGCTTCGCCTCGCGTTGTTTTCGATGCGCTCAATGCGTTTTTCCAGCCGCGCGGCGGCATCGCGCAATTCGTCTACCGATGCAATGAATGCGGCGACGTCTTCTGATTTCGCGAGGGTCGGGCGTTCTTCGGTCCAAAAATCCTTCGACATTTGTAGAAAACTATTGGCCGATCCCTTCGCCCACGCCCCGATTTCTCTAGCCGTCGATCCGAATCGATTGGCGGCGATATCACCGACAACTTTGCTCAAATCTTCCTCATAGTCCCAGTTCAGATTTTGTGCGATGTAGGCGAGCGTTTGCGCCAGCGCGGTGTCGCCGGATAGCGCGGCTTCATTCAATGCACCGCGGCCATCGGCCAGCATGCGCATCAATAATGTTGGGTTGATCGCAACGCTGACGTCGGCCGACGGCTCGGACTCTGCGGCGCGTAATTCACCGCTCGCGTCCACGGTGAATCGCAGCGCTACCGGTGCGCAACGCACCGCGATGGTTTTGCCCGCGTGCGGCGCCAGACGCGCCAAGGCCCAGGGCGCGGCTTTAAGCAAATGATTAATCAACGCGGCGGAAGGCAGGCCGAGCATGACTAAAATTTGAAACCGCGATGTACCGCTACAATGCCGGCGGACAAGTTAAAGTATTCGACCTTCGCTAATCCGGCCTCGCCCATCATGGTTTTCAGGGTTTCCTGGTCGGGATGCAGGCGGATCGATTCGGCCAAATAACGGTAGCTCGCCTCGTCGCGCGCGATATATTTTCCGAGGACGGGCAACACATTGAACGAATAGGCGTCGTAGGCGGGTTTCAGTGGTTCCCAAACTTTGGAAAATTCCAACACGATCGCCCGCCCACCGGGGCGCAGCACGCGATGCATTTCGGCCAGGGCGCGATCCTTGTGGGTCATGTTGCGCAGACCGAAGGCGCAGGTCACCACATCAAAATAATTCGACGGAAAGGGCAGCTTTTCGGCGTCACAGAGTAAGGCGGGACACAGCAAGCCCGCGTTGAACAATCGATCGCGGCCTACGGTGAGCATCGAGGCATTAATGTCGGTTAGCCACATTTCGCATTGCGCGCCGCTAGTCTTGGAAAATAATCTCACCAAATCGCCACTGCCGCCGGCTAAATCCAACAATTTTTCGTTGCGCCGTAGCGCCGCAAGGCGCACGGTGAAGCGTTTCCAAACGCGATGTAATCCCGCCGACATGAAGTCGTTCATCACATCGTAGCGCTTCGCGACGGAATCGAACACGTCGGCAACTTTGCCGGCCTTGGCGTCTTCGTTGACCTTGCTAAAGCCGAAATCCGTGGTTTTACTCACTTCGCCTCGCGGCTGGCGCCGGCTTGTTGCATGCGCTCGATGTAGGCGTTCCACCACGGCGTTTGATTTTCGCCCAACTCGTTAAAATAATCCCAGGAATAGATGCCGGTATTGTGGCCGTCGGAAAAATAAATCTGGACGGCGTAATTGCCGACCGGTTCGAGTTTGGTTACTCCGACGTCTTTCTTGCCTGCTTGTAAAACTTCTTGCCCCGCGCCGTGGCCCCTGACTTCCGCGGAGGGTGAATAGACGCGCAAATACTCAAATGGCAGGCGAAATTTGGCGCCACTGTTGAAAGTGATTTCGAGCAGGCGCGAAACTTGATGAACTTTGATTTCGACAGGGTGAGGCATGGGGTCCGATTTTGGCGACAATTCGCTAAAATAGAGATTATGCGGGATTGTTGCCGTGCACGACAAATTCGCGCATATTGAGTGCGCTGTAACAAATATGTCATCGTAGTGAATTATGCTTGAAACATAAATGTAATCTAATGGATTCCCATGGCTGCTCGCATTTTGGTCGTTGAAGACGAACCGGCAATTCAGGAACTGCTTGCGTTGACTTTGTCGGAGGCGGGCCATCTGACCTTTATCGCCGGCGATGCGGCGGAAGCGTATCAACAAACTCAAGAAGTGTTGCCGGATTTAATCCTTCTCGATTGGATGCTCCCCGGCATGAGCGGTATCGAGTTCGCGCGAAAGCTGCGTTCCCAGTCCCGTACCCAGAACATCCCTATCATCATGCTCACGGCGAAGGCGCAAGAGCAAGACAAGTTAGCCGGGCTGGAAACAGGGGCCGATGATTATATGATTAAGCCGTTTTCCACTCGCGAGTTGAATGCGCGCATTAAAGCCGTGCTGCGTCGACGGGCGCCGCAAATGATCGAAGATCGCGTCGAGGCGGGCGATTTAGTGCTCGATCCGGTCACCTATCGAATTACGGCAAACGGCAAAGATGTTCACATGGGGCCGACGGAATTTAAGTTGTTACATTTCTTCATGACCCATCCTGAACGAGTTTATTCGCGCATTCAGTTGCTTGATCATGTTTGGGGCGATCATGTGTTCATCGAAGAACGCACGATCGACGTTCATATCCGCCGGTTGCGTTCGGCGTTGGAAGAAACCGGTCAAGACGTCGCGGTGCAAACGGTTCGTGGCGTCGGTTACCGGTTTACCAAGGCACGATCAGCGGTTTAGCCGTGCGATAATACGGTTCGATTTTTTGTTAGAAATTCCCGGATGCTTGGTTTTTGGCAGCGTGAACTCGTCAAGTATATCTTCTTCGCCGCAATCGCGATATTAATTGCAAAATTCGAAGGCTGGACGCCCGCGCTAAGTTTTGTGTGTTTGGCGCTCCTGCTCGGGAACCTGTTTCACCTAAATAACCTCGACCGGCTCACGCGCTGGCTGACGCGCACCGACGCTCGTTTGGCGCCGGAGGTTAGCGGTAGCTGGCAAGGGCTTTCCGCGGCGCTTTATCGTCTGGTAAGGGGGTCGAAGCTTAGTCAGACACAGCTCAACTTAGCGCTCGCTCGGTTTCAGCAGGCGGCCGAGGCGATGACCGATGGCTTCGTCATTCTCGATCAGCATGGCGGTATCGAATGGTTCAATCCGGTTGCGGAGCGGCATTTTAGTTTGCATCCCGAAATAGATCTCGGTACGGACATCACTTATTTCGTGCGCCAGCCGGAGTTTGCGCACTATGTCGATTCGCAAAATTACAGTGAACCCTTCATTATGCGCGGCGCGCGCGCGCGGGACTTAGTGCTTGAGGTGCAATTAATTCCTTACGGCAACGAACAAAAACTCATTATCAGTCGCGACATTACGCAATGGGAAAAAGCAGAAAGCGCCCGGCGCGACTTCGTGGCGAATGTTTCTCACGAAATGCGTACGCCGATTACGGTTCTCAGCGGATTTCTGGAAACCCTATCCGATATGAAGACCGTCGAACCTAAGTTATTGACGCGATCCATGAGCCTGATGCAAAGCGAAACAAAACGCATGCAGCATCTGGTGGAAGATTTGTTGATGCTTGCACAGCTAGAAAACGGTCCACCGCTAGTCGATTCCGATAGTGTGAATGTTGTCGAGTTGATGGGTGAACTGGTGCGGGAGGCTCGACTTCTTTCGTCCGGGAAACATGAAATCCGAACGCAAGTCCTCAGCGAGGTTCGCCTTCATTGTAGTCTGCATGAAATTCGCAGCGCATTTGGAAATCTCGTAAGCAATGCCGTTCGGTACACGCCGGCCGGAGGCAGCGTGGTGCTCAGTTGGTCGGTCGAAGATAACTTGCCGGTGTTCGCGGTGACCGATACGGGCCCCGGCATTGAGGCGGAACATATCCCGCGGCTCACCGAACGCTTTTACCGCGTCGACCGCAGCCGCTCGCGCGCCAGTGGCGGAACCGGGCTCGGCCTTGCGATAGTCAAACACATCCTTAGTCGCCACCTGGCGCATCTGGAAATCAGCAGCGAGGTTGGCAAAGGTAGCCGATTCGCTGCGGTTTTCCCGCTTGAACGCCTGGTCGGTGTGGAGCACGCAGCCGTCGCCTAGGGAGCACCCTGCTAGAATAGCGGGCACGCCTTAAATAACCGTTAAATGATTGGTATCCTTATCGTTGCCCATGATCCTGTGGCCTGGAGCTTCGTTGCCGCCATCCGGCACGTGCTGGGAAACGTTCCCGCACAACTGGCGTGGCTCGATGTCGCGAATGATGCCCCGCCGGACGATTGGCTTGATGGAGCGCGGCGTCAAGTCGTTCAAATCGATAGCGGTGAAGGTGTGCTGGTTTGTTGCGACCTGTGTGGCGCCACACCCTGCAATATTGCGAACCAGCTCAACCAGCCGGGAAAAGTGCATGTACTCAGCGGGCTGAATATGCCGATGCTATTGCGTGCGATCAACTATCGGGATTCGACACTAAACGATTTGACGGAGAAAGCGTTGGCGGGCGGCAAGAATGGCGTGATGCAAATGCAGTGTGGCGATGTTACAAGCAAAAATTGAAATCGTTAACAAGCTCGGCTTGCACGCACGGGCTTCCGCAAAGCTGACGCAGTTGGCGGGTCAGTTCAAGAGTGAAGTATTTATTGCGCGTCACGGGCGGCGCGTGAATGCCAAGAGCATTATGGGCGTAATGATGTTGGCCGCGGCGAAGGGCGCGCAGATTGAAATCGAGACCAATGGCGCCGATGAAGTTGCTGCGTTGCACGCGTTGACCCAATTGATAAATGACAAATTCGGTGAGGGTGAGTGAAAATAGTACTCAACGTTCACTCGACCCAGCCTGCATGAGTTTCGCAATTCATGGAATCGGAATTTCCGGTGGCATTGCCATCGGCCGCGCTCACCTTTTGGCGCACGGAATTGATGACGTCAGTCACTACGCTGTCGCTGAAAACGCCATCGATCAGGAAATCGCGCGTTTCGATTCTGCCGTGGCGACGGTTCGTGACGAGCTTGAGTCGCTGAAACAAACTTCATTGTCCAGTGCGCCGGAAGAACTCAATGCGTTTCTAAATTTGCATTTGATGATTCTGAACGATGCAACGCTTGCCGAGGCGCCGCGCGATTTAATCCGGCAACAACGTTGCAATGCCGAATGGGCGTTGAAACAACAAGCCGATACGTTACTCGATCAATTCGAAGAGATTGAAGACGCCTATTTGCGAGAACGGCGCGCCGACGTCATGCAGGTCGTCGAGCGAGTGTTAAAAGTATTGCTTGGGCACCCGGGATTGGCGCCACACGACGATACCAGTGACGAGCGAATCTTAGTGGCGCGCGATATAAGCCCCGCAGACGCCATTTTGTACAAGCAACAACATGTTTCTGCCTTCATCACCGATCTTGGCGGGTCTACGTCACATACGGCAATTGTCGCACGAAGCTTGAATATCCCGGCAATTGTCGCTTTACATCATGCTTGGACTTTAGTCCGCGAGAATGAATTGCTGATCATCGATGGCGCACAAGGCATCGTGTTAGTGAATCCCGATGAGCTGATTGTCAATGAGTATCGGCTAAAGCAAAGCCAGTGGGAAATCGAGCGGCAGAAACTTAAGCGATTGCGGGCGACGCCGGCGATTACGTTCGACGGCGTGCCGATCGAGCTGCACGCCAACATTGAATTGCCCGACGACATTGACGGCGTAACGCAATGCGGCGCCACCGGCGTTGGATTATTTCGTAGCGAGTTTTTATTTTTGGGCCGCGTGGACCTGCCGAGCGAGGACGAACAGTTTGAGGCTTATCGAAAAGTTGCGGCCGCGATGAAGGCGCAACCAGTCACGATTCGCACGCTCGATGTAGGCGCCGATAAGAGCCTAGAAGGTTCGAAGCAATCAGGCACCAACCCCGCTCTAGGCCTGCGGGCGATCCGCTATTGCCTATCTGAGCCGCGACTGTTTTTGACGCAATTGCGCGCGATTCTACGCGCGTCACAATATGGAAAAGTACAGATTCTGATCCCGATGTTGTCGTCTGCCTTTGAGATCAAGCAAGCACTTGGCATGGTAAAGCGCGCTAAAGAACAACTGCGCGACGCCAATGTCCGATTCGATGCGGCGATCCCTGTGGGCGGCATGATTGAAGTGCCGGCGGCGGCACTCGCCATTTCGGCGTTCCTTAAAAATCTCGATTTTATTTCGATTGGCACCAACGATCTAATTCAGTACACGCTTGCCATCGACCGTGCCGACGACAGCGTGGCGTATCTGTATAATCCGATGCATCCCGCTGTTCTGCAACTCGTCGCAGTAACGATAAAGCGTGCGAACCGCGCCAATGTTCCCGTGGCAATTTGCGGTGAGATGGCAGGCGAAGTTACGATGACAAGACTCCTCCTGGGTATTGGATTACGCCAATTTTCCATGCACCCCGCGCAATTGCTCAGCGTAAAGCAGCAAGTATTGCGATCGAGTGTCAACGAATTGCAACTACTCACACGAAAAATTTTACGTGCCGACGACAGTGAAAAAGTTAAACGCCTTATCGACCACATGAACGCCTAAGGAAGCTCTGATAACGCGCCATGAATGAAATTTTTGCACCGGTTCGCGAGTTGAAGTCGGTCGGTCGCGTGGCACCGCAAACTATGCATTTCGAGCAGCCGCTCGGACTGCGCTCCGGTGCGGCGATCGATTCCTATAACCTCACCTTCGAGACTTACGGCAGGCTAAACGCTGCGAAGTCCAACGCTGTTTTAGTTTGCCATGCGCTAAACGCGTCGCATCACGTGGCGGGTTACTATGCCGACGATCCGAAGGATATTGGCTGGTGGGACAACATGATTGGGCCGGGCAAACCGCTCGACACCGAGCGTTTTTTTGTTATCGGTGTGAACAATTTAGGCGGTTGCTTTGGCACCACCGGCCCGTCCTCGAATGATCCGAAAACCGGGAAGCCGTATGGCGCGAGTTTTCCGGTCGTCACTGTTGAAGATTGGGTGGCGGCCCAGGCGCGACTGGCGGATCGCCTCGGCATTCAGCGCTTCGCCGCGGTAATGGGCGGCAGCCTTGGCGCGATGCAGGCGCTGCAATGGGCGATCAGTTTTCCGCAGCGAATCGCCAACGCCATCGTTGTCGCGGCGGCGCCGAAACTTTCGGCGCAAAACATCGCGTTCAACGAGGTAGCACGTCGTGCGATAACTACCGATCCCGATTTCCACGGCGGCAATTATTACGAACATAACGCCATCCCGAAACGCGGTCTACGCCTGGCTCGGATGATCGGTCATATCACCTATCTTTCGGACGACGCGATGATGGAGAAATTTGGACGCACGTTGCGCTCCGGAAATATCGGCTATCACTTCGAAGTGGACTTCGAAGTAGAGTCGTATCTACGCCACCAGGGTGACAAATTCGCCGAATATTTTGACGCCAATACTTATCTGTTGATCACTCGTGCGCTCGATTATTTTGACCCGGCGGCTGATTGTTCAGGGAATCTTGCCGAAGCGTTAGCGAAGGCAAGCGCCCAATTTCTTGTCGTATCTTTCACGTCCGATTGGCGCTTTGCACCGAATCGCTCGCGGGAAATTGTCAAAGCACTTCTCGATAACAATCTCAACGTGAGTTATGCGGAGATCGACGCGCCGCACGGCCACGACGCGTTTTTGCTCGACGATGCGCGCTATATGGGTATGGTGGCGGCTTACTACAATCGCATCGCCACGGAAGTGGCCGCATGAACCTAGAAACGTCCGTTGACTGCTTTCGCACCTACCAAAAGCCGCGTGGATATTCGGACAATCGCTTACTCAGATGCGTTCAACGGTCGCTTCTGGGATGATGGATCGTCCAGATTTTGATGCGATCGCAAATTGGATTCACCCCGGTTCGCGGGTGTTGGATCTGGGTTGCGGCAACGGCGATTTACTAAAATACCTTACTGATAAGCGTGCGGCGAAGGGTTATGGCGTCGAAATCAACGACGAAAATTTGCTCGCCAGCGTACGTAGCGGCATCAACGTGATCCAGATGGATTTGGAAAGCGGGCTGAGCGTTTTTGAGTCGCGCTCGTTTGATTATGTGGTGCTGTCGCAGACGTTACAGGCGGTGCAGCATACCGAATTGATCGTGCGCGAGATGCTGCGCGTCGGCAACGAAGGCATCGTCACGTTTCCAAATTTCGGCTATTGGCGGCATCGCTTGGATATCATGCGCGGGCGCATGCCGGTATCGGAAGATTTGCCATACCAATGGTACGACACGCCGAATATTCACCTGTGCACCTTGAAGGATTTTGAGGCGTTTTGCGTGCGACTGGGTGTGCGTATACTTGAACGCATGGTGCTTACGCGTGGGCGCGCGATTCAAAGTCGTGCTAATTTGTTTGGCGCGATGGCGGTTTATCGCCTCCAAGCCAGTTGATCGGGTTGACGGAAAAAACTAACGAAAGTATTTGGCGCGCGTTATTTACCAAGCGCATGCTGATCTGCATTTTCACCGGCTTTAGCTCCGGTTTGCCACTTTACATATTGATTCAATTGTTACCGGCCTGGTTACGCTCGGAACAGGTGGATCTCAAAGCAATCGGGTTCTTCGCTTTGATTCAACTGCCGTATAACTGGAAATTTCTTTGGTCGCCGTTACTTGATCGCTATGCGATTCCGCTGTTCGGACGCCGGCGCGGCTGGATTCTAGTCACGCAAATTCTATTGTTGGTTTCGATTCCAATATTTGGCTTGTTTCACCCAAAATTGGATTTGTGGACCATCGCCTATTTGGCGACGGCGATCGCTTTCTTTAGCGCCAGCCAGGACATCGTGCTCGACGCCTATCGCCGCGAAATATTGAGCGATACGGAGCTTGGTCTCGGCAATTCGGTTCACGTCAATGCCTATCGTGTTGCGGGATTGGTGCCTGGCTCGTTGTCGTTGATTCTCGCGGATCGTATGCCGTGGACAGGCGTCTTCCTAATCACGACGTTATTCATGCTGCCCGGAATTCTGATGACGCTTTTTGTGTCGGAGCCAAAGATCATTGGCGCGCCGCCGAAAAGTTTGCGCGATGCCGTGGTTGAGCCGTTTCGTGAATTCCTGCAGCGTAATGGCTTGAACAACGCGTTGCTGGTGCTCGCATTTATTTTCCTCTACAAGCTGGGGGACAGCATGGCGACAGCGCTGGCAACGCCTTTTTATCTCGATATGGGATTCACGAAAACCGAAATTGGCGTAATCGCGAAGAACGCCGGACTATGGCCGAGCATTGTCGGTGGTTTGATCGGTGGAATCTGGATGGTAAAAATAGGTATCAATCGTGCGTTATGGTTATTCGGATTCGTTCAGATGATTTCAATTGTCGGTTTTGCCGTGTTGACGCAATTTCCGCAAAACAAATTCGCCCTCGGGCTGGCGATCAGCTTTGAAGCCGTGGGCGTTGGCCTGGGCACGGCGGCCTTCGTCGCCTTCATTGCGCGAAGCACCAATCCCGCGTACACGGCGACGCAGTTCGCGCTGTTCACCAGTCTCGCCGCCTTACCCCGCACCGTCATCAATTCCTTCGCGGGCATTATTGTCGAGCGCATCGGCTGGTTGAATTTCTATTGGCTTTGCATGTTACTCGCCGTTCCTGGAATGCTGTTGTTGTTCAAAGTTGCGCCGTGGAGCGAGAAAAAACCCTGAAACGCTATCGGGCTAAGAACCGCGCTGTGCTTGCCTCTTGGCATGGCATGCGGTGCAACCAATGGCCAGAGGCCACGCCTATCCATGCGCCTTCTGGCTATGCTTTTTATTTCAAATCAAAATCGTAGTCGATCGTCAATGGTGCGTGATCGGAGAAGCGCGCGGATTTGTAGATCGACGCCGCGGTAGCTTTAGCGGCGATGCCCGGCGTAGCGATTTGATAGTCCAATCGCCAACCGACGTTCTTCGCCCAGGCCTGACCACGATTCGACCACCAGGTGTATTGTTCCGCCTCTTGGTTAAGGGTGCGGAATACATCGATCCAACCCAATTCGTCAAAAAGTTGCGTGAGCCAAGCACGTTCCTCGGGCAGAAAACCCGAATTGTTTTGATTGGAGCGCCAATTTTTTAGATCGATTTGCTTGTGCGCAATGTTCCAGTCGCCGCAAATGATGAATTCGCGTTTTTCTTTGCGAAGCGCTTTGAGCTTGGGTATGAAAGCCTCCATGAAAGCAAATTTTGCCGTTTGTCGTTCCGGTCCACTTGAGCCCGAAGGCAAATAAAGCGAAATGACCGAAAGATTGTCAAAATCGGCGCGGATGTATCGGCCTTCGACGTCAATGTGAGCTAATTCCAAACCGGCGCAAATGTTCTGCGCTGAATTGCGCAAGTACAGGCCGACGCCGCTGTATCCCTTTTTTTCCGCCGGGTGAAAGACGCCCATGAGGCCATTCGGCACCCGCATTTCCGGGCTCAGGTCGAGAATTTGCGCTTTTAGCTCTTGCAAACAGACTATATCTGGCTTTTGCTGCGCCAACCAAGGAAACAGACCCTTAGTCACAGCCGAACGAATTCCGTTTAAGTTTAATGATATAACCCTCAACTATCCTCCTGCTTGATGAAATTTAGATTGCAAACAATTGTAAAATTTATATAATTTCGGTTGCTAACCAGTTATTTTTCTCCCATAAAATTCCGTGAAAAGTGCGTGACTGATTTCCGGCAAGAGTTTATCGCATTTGCGGTAGCGCGAAGCGTCATAGGTTTTGGGCAATTCAAAACCAAGGCGGGACGACTTTCGCCCTATTTTTTCAACGCGGGCCTTTTCAATGATGGCGCGTCGTTATCCAAATTATGCGGGTATTACGCACAGGCGATTGCGTCGGCCGGCCTCCCCTTCGATATGTTATTTGGACCGGCCTACAAGGGCATCGTCCTTGCCGGTGGCGTGGCGATGTCACTGCTGGCAGGACATAACCAAAATCGCCCTTTTGCCTTCAATCGCAAAGAGGCGAAAGATCATGGCGAAGGCGGAACAATTATTGGGGCGCCGCTGCAAGGCAAGGTGTTGATCATCGATGACGTCATATCCGCCGGCACTTCCGTTCGAGAATCGGTGGAACTTATTCGTAATGAAGGCGCGCAGCCGGCGGCAGTAGTGATCGCGCTCGATCGCATGGAACGCGGCCTGACCTCAGAGCTGTCTGCAGTTCAGGAAGTCGAGCGCGACTTCGGTATTCCGGTGATTAGTGTCGCCACATTGGCAGATCTAATTGCGTTCTTAAACATTCAATCAAATTTAAAGTCTGAACTGACGGCGGTAATGACTTATCACCAACAATATGGCATCCGGTAATTCCAAATTATTGCGCCGCTTCGCCAGCGTCGTTCTGCTATTTTTAGTGGCTGGCGGCGTATCGGCCGAGATGTTCAAATGGGTGGACGAAAAAGGCGTAACGCACTACGGCGACGCGTTGCCGCCGGAACATTCACAAAAGGCCAATTCCCGTATCGATAAGCGCGGCGTGGT